>JANPIQ010000183.1:0-2816 GCA_031425075.1 Sphingomonadales bacterium | reverse complement strand
CGTCGCCGGCCTTGCAACGATCACGCCTGCGGCCGGCTATATCGGCCCGATGGGTGCGGTCATCCTCGGCCTGATCGGCGGCAGCGTGTGCCTGTTTGCGGTCAATTTCGTCAAACAAGCGCTCAAGATCGATGATTCGCTCGATGTGTTTGCGGTCCACGGCGTCGGGGGAATCCTGGGGTCTTTGCTGTTTCCGTTCCTGATCCTGCCCGCACTCGGTGGGCCGGGATACGATGGCAACACGCTCGCAGCGCAGCTCATTGCGCAGGCCACCGGCGTTATCGTCGTCGCAGTCTGGACCGCGTTAGCGACAATTTTTGTCGCATTCGTCGTATCCTATGCGCTGCCGATGCGCGTCAGTGAAGAGGCCGAACATGACGGCCTCGATCTTGCCAGCCACGGCGAACGCGGCTGGGAACTCGATTAGACCCTGTTTCGCTAAGGGAGAAACAGGGTCTAATTGCACACCCCCCAGCCGCCGCGCGGGGCCTGATCGAAGTGGAAATGATCGCGGTGCGCGGCGTTGTAATCGGGGGAGAGCACTGTCGAGAAGCTGCCACATGCGCCGTTTCGAACGCGGCGCAGGAACGTGGCTTCGGGGCCATTGCCCTGCCAGTCATCGAGAACCGATATCCGCTTCCCATCGGCCAGCCTGAACGCGGCAATATCGACCGCATTGGCGCTGGCATGCTCGCTCAGCCTGCCGGTCGAACCGTTGCCGATCCGGCGACAGTTGTAGGTTCCTAAAGTCTCGATGGAGACGACTGGAGACCCTAGCAGCAATTTGGCTTCGGACTGAACCGTCTGGCGTTCCCACAGGACGAGCCCGAGCGCTGTAACGCACGACATTGGGGTTGCCGGACGATATCCGATGCTTCGCAAAGTGCGCGGCAAAACCCCGTCGGAATAGCCGCAGGACGGGCCGCCATCGACGTCCGCCGCTCTGACAAAGCCAGCGTCTGTCTCGCCGCGCAACAGACCAAGGCACTGTGGCGCATCGACACGCAAGTGTGCGATCTTCATCCGCGTGAACGGCCCGACCGGCTCTGTCAGTGACAAGGGCTGCCACGGCATTGCCTGCCAGTTTTGCGCCAGAAACCAAACACCACTTGCGCCAATGGCACCAAGAATGATGAGCGAGGCCGAGAGGCGCGGGCGGCGGCGAGGCATCAGCGTCTGCTGCCCGCAATCGACCTTAGCGCTGCATCACCACCGGCGTTCCCGGCTTCACCATCAGCGCCAACCGCGCCGCATCCCAGTTCGACAGGCGGATACACCCATTGCTCTCCGTACGACCGATCAGATGCGGTTCGGGCGTCCCGTGTATGCCATAATGCGGTTTCGACAAATCGACCCACACCACGCCAACAGGGCTGTTGGGGCCCGGTGGCAGCGTGGCCTTTTTGGCATCCGCACCCGACCCGCGGATCAAATCCGGGTCGAAGGAATAATCGGGGTTGAATGACACGCCGTTGACTTTCCACCGACCGATGGGCAGCGGGTCTGCCGACGACCCCATCGTCGCTGGAAATTGCGCGACGAGCCGTTCTGCCTTGTCGTAAACGCGCACCACACCGTCCGATTCATCGACAATTAGCCGCGCCGCTTCGGGCACATCGGCACTGACGTTGAGACTGTCGAGCGTCGCACGCCATTTGGGGTCGTCGGTCTTGTAATCGCGCGAAATACGCAAGGCATTGGGCACGACGATTTTCGTTCCCGCAATTAGCCGCGTCTGCGGGCTGTTGAGCGCGATCAGCGTTTCTGGCGTGGTGTGAAACCGTTCGGCAAGCGCTTCCATGACGTTGCGATATCCCAGCGCAGGCATTTTAGCCTGGGCATCGGGGTCTGTATTCATTTGCGGAAAAAAAGGTCCGGCAAGCGATGCCTGATCGAGCACGACTGTCTTGGTTGGTCGCCATGCCCGAAACCGGTGGAGCGATCGCAACGTCTGCTTATCGATTTCGCCCGTGGGCTTGAGCCCGGCGCGGGTCTGATACCCCTTGAGCGCTGCACGCAAGGATTGTCCGCCCTTTCCATCGAGCGGCCCTGGCGCAAAGCCAAGCTTATCGAGGACGACTTGAACATGAAGCGTCGAGCGGTCGAGCGCGGACGCCGCCGGCTTTGGCGCTTTGGACGTTTGCGCAATCGATATGGAGCCTCCCAGCAGGACAAGGGCGGCGGCAAAGCGAAACATGTGTGGAATCATATCAGCGGCAAACCCCCGGCCGCTTATGGAGTTCCCGTCAGGCGCCCGACAAAATCCGGTCGACAAGCTGTTTCACCGTCGGCACGAAACCATTCGAATAAAACGGATCCTGCTTGAACCGATAGGCGCTGTGTCCTGCGAACATCAGGTTCTGTTCGACATCGCCGCCATGCGAAATGTCTTGCAACGTCTTCTGGATGCAGAAACTGCGCGGATCGGCAAGATAGCCTGTCGTGTAATCGTCATGATCCTTCCAGGCCGAAAATCCGCAATGCGACAGGCAACCCATGCAATCCTTCTGGTCCTTGCGAATGACCTCGCCCGAAGGCGGGGTCACGAACACCAGCGTATTTTCCGGCGTTTTCAGCGCGACGGTGAACCCGCGTGCGTGCCATTCGCGGGCCTTCATCAAATCGGCAGTGGTTACCCAGAAATTCTTGCCCTTCACTCCGACATCAAGCTGGACGGCATGTTCAAGATCAGCGGCCTGCACATAGGCGATTTGACGTTCGGAACGCGCCTGCAATTCAAGCAGGAAGGGATTAATCACTGCGCTCGAATAAAATCCGGTTGGCGAGAATTGGTGGAGCAAAACGCCGTCCTCAGG
>JANPIQ010000182.1:0-5482 GCA_031425075.1 Sphingomonadales bacterium | reverse complement strand
CTTCGTTCGAGAACCGTGATCGATGATTGCAGTAAACGACGTGTTAACCGAAACTCTTCAGGTCGTCTGTTTTGACACATCGTCATCATTCCGGACAGAATTGTCCGAAATCCCCTAGGGAAATGCTCTTCGTGCGCGGTCTAAAGGTCCGAAATGGAGCGTCAATTTGATGTCGCGTCATCTGCAGGGCGCGGTTCGGCGCTGCGCCATCCGAGCAGAACCGTCATTCGCCGGTTGCGTGGATCGAACCGGTCTTGCGGAATCGTCGGTTCACGGTCGGCCACGCCCTCTATTCGCAGGAACCTGCCGCCTTCGACCCCCGAGCGGGCAAGGAAAATTCGGGTGGCATCGGCGCGCGCCGCTGACAATTGCCAGTTGCTGACATCAAGACGGCCAAACGGCATCGAATCGGTGTGGCCGCGGATGATGATCCCGTTCGGTAACCCCGCAATGGCTTCCGCAACCTGGGCGAGAAGCCGCGTTGCATCGGGCGTCAGATGATTGGTCCCGAGGCCGAACATGGTGAAATCGGCTTCATCGACAAGGTCGATCCGCAACCCTTCGATCGTTTCGGTAAATCGCACGTTGCGCCCGAGGGTCCGCAGCCGTGCGTCTGCCTTCATCCGCTGTTCGAGCCGGACCTTGAGCTGTTGAAACCGCGTGCGATCCTGCGCCTGGCCGCTCGCTTCCTTTGGCCCTCCCTTGGCATCGCGCGGGATCGTAAGGCTGCGCGTGCCCGTCTGGCCGGCACGGTTTGGGTATTTGTCAGCCGAAACGATCGAATCGCCACCGAAAAAGCCACTGCCGCCAGCACCGTCCTGTTTGGCCTGGACCAACGTGGGCGCAAAATAATCTGCTAGTGCCTTGCGTTGCTTTTCGGTGGTGGCACCGAGCAGCCACATCAAGAGAAAGAATGCCATCATTGCTGTCACAAAATCGGCATAAGCGACTTTCCACGCGCCGCCATGATGGCCACCATGGCTGGCCTGCACGATCTTTTTGACAATGATCGGGCGGACCGGCTCGGATGGCTTTGCGCGGGCCATGTCAGCGCCCTCTCATGCCATCGAACACCTCTGCAAAACTCGGCTGGTTGGCGTGCTCGATCCCCGCGCGTGCAGCTTCGATCACCAGCGGCTGCGGATGGCCATGAAGCGACGCAATGATCAGCTGTTTGACGATGTGGTAGATTGCCGCATCGCTTTCGATAATCTGTTTGGCACGGTTGGCAAACGGCCCGACAAGGCCATAGGCTAGCAGCACACCCAGGAATGTCCCGACCAAGGCCGATCCGATCATGCCGCCCAGGATTGCTGGCGGTTTGTCGATCGAGCCCATCGTCTTGACTACGCCGAGAACCGCCGCAACGATCCCCAAAGCGGGAAGCGCATCGGCCAACCCCTGCAGACCCTCGGCCGGGCGCATCGTATGGTGGTGGTGTGTCTTGAGCGCGCAATCCATGACGTCTTCGACCGCGTAGGGATCGAGCGTGCCCGACGACACGACGATCAGTCGCAGCGTATCGCAGATCAGGTGGACCAAGGTCTGATCCTTTAGCAGTTTGGGATATTCCGTAAAAATCGTGGAGCTGGCGGGATCCTCGATATGCGGCTCTACCGCCACGGGGCCATCGGACTTGAGCAGCTTCATGAGCTTCGACACAAGGAATATGCAGTCGAGAAAATCTTGCTTTTTGTATCGTGGCCCTTTGAATACCGTCACAAATCCACCGCCGAGCGCCTTCAGATCCTTGCCCGAATTGCCGATGATCAGCGCGCCGAGGCCCGCTCCACCAATAATCAGCATCTCATGCGGCAATGCATGCATGACCGGCCCAAGATTGCCCCCGGTCAGCGCAAATCCGCCGAACACCATCACGATCAGGACGACAATACCGATGACCGCAATCATGAAAAGCTTGTCCTTAGGCGAAGGCGATGATCCGCCGAATGGATAAACGGCAGAGTGGGCGAGCCGTTGAGGCTAACCAAGAATATCGAACAGATTTCGGCGATTGATGCGCGCAAAGGCCGCCTGCGCAGCCTCAAGCGTGACTGACATGGCGTTGAGGCGGGTCAATGCTTCGCTGAGGTTGGTATCCTCGAGCCCCGATCGCTCCTCGGCGAACGTTACCGCGCGAGCGCGCCCATCTTCGAGCAAGCGTTCGATCCTGCCAGCGCGGAGGCCAATATCGGCGGCGGCATCTGCAACTTGCAAAATAGCAACGTTGATTGTGTCAAGACTTGTATCGATCAGCGCCCGGTTGCCGCCGGCAAGCGCCGTGCTCGCCTCCCGGACCGCTTGCGAAAGCGACACGCCACCGGGTGCGAACACATCGCCGCGCGATGGCACCGGGGCGAATGTTTCGCTCTCGTTGAAGCGGATCACCAGTGCATTTTCGCCGAATATCGCATTGCCGCTGGCCGCGCGCGTCGATGAAAGACTGTCGATCTCATCGGCGATCGTGGCAAGTTCGGCCGCAATCGTGGCGCGATCGGCGGGTGAGGCGCTGCCGGTTGATCCTGCTAGCAATAGTTCGCGTGCGCGAACGAGCTGGCGTGACACACTCGATGCGACCTGATCGGCTTGTGCGGCGAGCGATGCACCCGCCTCCAGATTGGTAATCCAGGTCGCCGCGTCAATTTGGCCCTGTGCAATTTTTGACACCCGCGCAAACGCCAGCGGATCGTCCGATCCACGCTGCAACCGCTTGCCGGTCGATACCGCGATCTGTTCGCGTGCGATCGCTTCGGACAGCACCGACTGGCGTCGGATTTCATGGGTGAGCTGATTGCCAGTGGCGGTGATCATTTCGGTCTCCTCACACCGCGTTCAGGATCGATTGCATCGTTTCGCGCGCAACCTGGATCACGCGAGCAGCACCTTCATAGGCTTGCTGAAACCGAAGCAAGTCAGCCGCTTCGCGGTCCAGATCGACTGCGCTTATGGCATCACGCGCATCGAACGCGATGTTGCGCCGGGTTGCGGCTGCTGCGTCTTGTGCGCGGGCATTGGCTGTAGCTTGCGCCTGACCATTGACAATGTGTGCCCAGCCGCTTTCGGCCCCATCGTCTCCCCGAAGGCCGGCAAAAGACAAGATGTTGCCGTTGCTACTGGCCGAATTTGCTGCTGCAACGTATGAAGGATCGCGGGCAATGACGATAATGCCGAGCGCACCGCCAGCCGGATCGAGGAGCGCGCCGCCGGGATTTCCATTGCCGTCGATCCCCAATTGATGCGCTGCATTCAGTTCGGTCGCAAACTGGTTTGCCAGCGTATCAAGAGCATCGCGCTGGCCCGAAATCTGTGCTGCGGCCTGCGCAAGACCGGCCAATCTGCCGGAGGTTGGCCCAAAGCCCGTGCCGCCGGCAACGCCATATGCGGGGATGTTGTTGACATCGAACGCTACCGTGACTGTCGTAGCGCTCGAGCCTGCGACGAGAGTCTGGCCGCCGCTTCCTGCAATGATGAGCGTAGCGATCCCGCGCGGATCGTAGCTGGCTTCGATCGCCACATTGGCGGAAATGCTGCCCACCAGCCGGTCGCGCTGGTCGAGAAGCGAAGCCTGTTCGACCGACGCCGGTTTGGCCGCGAGCAGGTCACGATTGACGTTGCGAAGCGCGATGGCATCAGCGTTAATCTGCAAGACCGACATCGTGACGTCGGCGGCGACATTGCCAGAAGCGGATTTCAGTCGGGCCGCCGTTGCGCGAAAGGCATTGGCAGCATCGCCGACGCCGCCCAGAAACTGTCGTCGCAATATGATATTGCCGGGATCAGCCGTAAGCCGATCGGCGCTGTTGAAGATTGCGGTGATACTGGCACCAACCCCGCCTGCGCCATTGTTGAGCGCGGTTTCACCCACACTGAGCCATTCGAGCCTGGCAGAAGCGTGTCCGGCGTCGCTCGCACTGTTGTTCGCATCGGCGGCGCGCCACTGATCGACCGCCCGGGTGACGCCGGTCGCAAGTGATCCGCTGGGGTTCAGCATGTTGCGATATCGCACGCTTTCAGGAGCAACCGCGCCTTCTTCGATCCGCGCCGCGCGCCGGGCATATCCAGCTGTCTGCGCGTTGGCGATGTTATCGCTGACGACGCCCAGCGCACGCGAATAGGCGCGCAAGCCCGAAGCGCCAAGTGTCAAAAGGTCGGTCATCGGGCGCCTCCCGGCTTGCCCGAAAGCTGGCGTTGAATGATCGTGGCAAGCCCGAACGCGCCGTGTTCAGCAATGGCATCGGCAGTATTCTTATCGGCGAGTTCGCGGAAGCTGTCGGTTGCCGCCGATCCCAACATCGGGTCGGTGAGCTTGGCAGCCCGCATTGTGCCAATGATCTGGCGCACGAACACGGCTTCGAATGCCTGAGCTGCCTTGCGCAATTCAAGGTCGGGCTTGGCTGGCAACGGGGTTGGTGGCTGGGCGTCAATGCGGATCATATGATGACAAGCTCCGCCTTGAGCGCGCCGGCTTCTTTGAGTGCCTGGAGGATTGCGACAAGATCGCCGGGGGCAATGCCGAGCCGGTTGATCAACCGAACGATATCAGAAAGCGAGGCTCCGCGCCGGACTAGGAATGCAGGGTTGCGTGCCTCTTCAATTGTCACGCTGCTCGTTGGTTCGATCACCGTCTGGCCTCGGCTGAATGGCGCTGGCTGGATGACGCGCGGATCTTCATCGATCCTTACGGTCAGTTTGCCATGCGATACAGCAGCCGGGGCCAACCGGACGGCGCCGTTGATCACAACTGTTCCGGTCCGCGCGTTGACTATGACCCTGGCAGGCGCTTCGGTTGGGACGATTTGCAGATTCTCGATCCGGCTCATCATCTGGACACGCGCTTCACCGCCTGCAGGCGCGCGGATTGTGATCGATCCGCCATCGGTTGCCGCCGCCGTGCCGATGCCCATTGCGCCGTTGATCGCATCGGCGACAAGACGTGCATTGGTCAGATCCTGTCGCGCCAGGTTGAATGTCAGCGTATCTCCGCGCGAGAAGCCTGTATCGACGCTGCGTTCGACCGTGCCACCACCATCGATCCGCCCGGCAGATGGGGTGTTGACCGATAGTTTTGACCCATCGGCGGCATCGACGCCGAGTCCGCCGATCACGAGGTTCCCCTGCGCCATCGCATAAATCTGGCCGTCTGCGCCTTGCAACGGCGCCAGTAGCAGCGTGCCGCCACGAAGCGATTTGGCTTTGCCGATGGCAGAAACCGTGATGTCGAGCCGCTGACCGGGTTTGGCAAAAGGCGGCAGTTCAGCGGTAATGAACACCGCAGCGGTATTTTTGAGCGAAGGATTGGCACCTGTCGGAAGGCTCAGCCCGAAACGGGAGATTGCCCCTTTTACGCCCTGCGTCGCATATTCGAGGCTGTCGTCACCGGTACCTGACAGGCCAACGACGACGCCATAGCCGGTCAGCTGGTTTGCACGCAGCCCTTGAAATTCCCCCAAGTCCTTGATCCGCTCGGCATAGGCACTGGATG
>JANPIQ010000181.1:0-1598 GCA_031425075.1 Sphingomonadales bacterium | reverse complement strand
GTTTGGCTGTGGTGAAGCCCGAACACCCGGCCCCGATGATGGCGACATGCGGTTTTATCATGGTGCGATGATGGCGCGAAAAAATCTGGCTGTCACGCTGGCTGTTTTGAGGTATGGACACGACACCATAGATGTGAGGAGTGATCATGTCCGCCTTGCTGTTTCTTGCGATTGCCGCAGCGCCCGTGCAGGCAGGCGATATTGTCGTCACCGGCAAGGCGCAAACGCCCCAAGAAGAACGCAAAGAGCTGCGCGATTATGTTCGCAAAACCGGTGTGGCCAAAGGCGAAACGCAAGCGGCGCGGTGGATCGATCGGGTCTGCCCCAGAGTGTATGGCGTGCCCGCCGCAGTTGCCGAGCAGGTTGTGGCCCGCGTTCGAGCCGTGGCTGAAGATGCCGGGATCAAGACGGCCAAGCCGAATTGCGAGGCCAATATCGCGATCACCTTCGTCGATGATGGTGCGGGTTTCGCCAGAATTATCCAGAAAAAATCGCGTCGGCACATCAGCAGCGTGTCGCTACGCGACAAGGAGGAACTTTTCGCCAGCGATGCCCCGGTCCGCTGGTGGTATGGCCTAGGCGCCACCGACCGCGACGGTGTCGGCGGTGCCAGCAGCGCTCCTGCGCTTCTTGGCGGTGGCGAGGGCGGGGTTTCGGTTATCTCGGGCATTGCCGGGAATGCGCCGATCACAAGCGGCAATCAGCCAAGCATCATCGGCACCAACGCAATTCGCACGATTTCAACCGCCACCGTCGTCATTGATGTTAACCGCGCCAGCGGGACGCCGCTCGATGCGGTGGCCGATTATGCCGCCTTTGTCGCACTTGCAGAGATTGATCCGCCGAAAATTGCGCCTCAGCAATCGGTGCTGACCTTGTTCGCAGGAGGATCCGGCGGCCTGACCGCACGTGACCGCGATTTCCTGACCGCGCTCTACAAGATCGCTTTGAACCGCGAAGCCTATCAGCAGCGCGCGCGGCTGACCGGCAAACTGGTGAAGGCTGTGCAAGACTGAACGAGTAAAGCTGGCAAAATTGCGCGCTCGTCGTTATGGGCGCTGCGATGCAAATTCCCGGTCATATCGATCCTGTCGCTGTTCCGCGCGCGCCTGTTCTTCGTGACGATGGCCGCGTCGATCTTGTCGGGCTGTCGAAAGCACAGATCAAGGACGAACTGCTGCGCGCGGGTCTCGACGAGCGGCAGGCCAAGCTGCGCGCCAAGCAAATCTGGCATTGGGTGTATAATCGCGGCGTCACCGATTTCGCGCTGATGACCGATATCGCCAAGGCGCAGCACCCGTTCCTTGCCGAACGCTTCGTCGTGGGGCGGCCCGAAGTGATCGAGGCGCAGGTTTCGGTCGATGGCACGCGCAAATGGTTGCTGCGGAGCCCCGACGCGCAGGACTATGAGATGGTGTTCATCCCGGATGCCGATCGCGGGACGTTGTGCGTGTCGAGCCAAGTCGGCTGCACGCTCAATTGCCGCTTCTGCCACACCGGGACGATGAAGCTGGTGCGCAACCTGACCGCGGGTGAGATTGTCGGCCAGGTGATGCTCGCGCGTGACAGCCTTGGCGAATGGCCGAGCCAGCCCGAAG
>JANPIQ010000180.1:0-2988 GCA_031425075.1 Sphingomonadales bacterium | reverse complement strand
CGAGAAAGTCATCAGGGACGTTCTCGGGTCAGTCGTCAGGAACCAGCGTCTTGAACTTGGAGATCCCGCATTCGCCACCCGATCGGCTGTGGATCATGTCCCGATCTTCGCACACGCGGCCGTCTCGCGTGGCCTTGACGTAAAAGCCCGAATAAAAATCAATCGCCTGGCAGGTCTTTTGGAGCTTCACCCGGTATCGCGTTCCGCCTTTGACGATCAGGTCGATCGTGGTCGGGCTTGAGATCATCGCGGCCGCCATGTTCGACCAGGGGAGGCAATTGGGCGCGCCTTTTTCCTTGAATTTTTGCGGGCGCACGTTGCGCGTCGGGCGAATGCGGATGATCGTGCTGCGCTGGATCGAGACTTGCGCGATGTGCACAGGCACAGACGACTGGGCCAGCAAGGGCACGGTCGCGGCACCGGTGGAAACCGACATGACAGCAAATGCGGCAAGGCTCATCAGGTAACGCACTCGAAAAGGCCAACCGCATGACGCGGCACGATTGAACGCACGATGAACTTTGGCCATCATCGCTGCCAGCGCTATATGCGTTGCGTAAGGATTTGATTAACCGTGACTTTGAACAGCGCCGTCCTCGATGAATTTGCCGCTGCTCTCGGCCCCAAAGGCCTGACGACCGATGCCGAGGCTATCGCGCCGCTGCTCACCGACTGGCGGGGGCTTTATACAGGCGCGGCCAAGGCCGTGCTGATGCCGGCAAGTTTGGCCGATGTGCAGGCATTGGTGCGGCTGGCGGCAAAACACCGGGTCCCGCTGGTGCCACAGGGTGGCAATACGAGCATGGTCGGCGGGGCAACGCCGCCGCCTGACGGGTCTGCGCTGATCGTATCGATGCGCCGGATGGCTGCGATTCGGGCGATTGATCGCTCCGCCCGGACTGTTATCGCCGAAGCGGGGGTGATCCTCGAGATGCTTCACGAAGCTACCGCTGCCCATGGTTTGCGGTTTCCGCTGACATTGGGTGCAAAGGGTAGCGCGACTGTTGGCGGGCTCGTGTCGACCAACGCCGGTGGCACGCAGGTGCTGCGCTTTGGCACGATGCGCAAACTGGTACTGGGGGTAGAGGCGGTGCTGCCCGATGGGTCCGTTCATGCAGGGCTTTCCGCGCTCAAAAAGGATACGCGCGGCTATGATCTCGATCAGCTGCTAATCGGCGCAGAAGGCACGATCGGCATCGTGACGGCAGCGACGCTGCGACTCGTGCCGCAGCCTGTCGATCTGGCGACGGGGTGGTGCGGCGTTGAAAGCCCGCAATCGGCGCTCGCGTTGCTGCGCTGGCTCGAGCTACGCAGCGACGCGGCGATCGAAAGCTTCGAACTGATGCCCGATCATTCGATCGCTGCGGTGTTGAACCATCTGCCGGGCACGCGTTGCCCCGTCGATGGCCGCCATCGCTGGCACGTTTTGCTCGATTATGCAGGGCCGGACGCGCAGGCCGAACTTTCCGCGTTGCTTGGCACCGCGCTTGGCGACGGCCGGATCACAGATGCCGCGATTGCATCGAATGTCGCGCAGTCGCAGGCCTTCTGGCGGTTGCGCGATTCGATCTCGGCGGCCGAACGCGCGCTTGGCCCTGCGATCCAGCATGACATTTCGGTGCCGGTCGATGCCATGCCCGATTTCATGATCGACACGGCTGCGGCTGTGGAGGTGGCATATCCCGGCGTCGAAGCTTCGGGTTATGGCCACCTTGGCGATGGCAACGTCCATTTCCATGTCCGTGCGCCTGCAATGCCCGATGGCGACGTGGCACAATGGCGCAAGGGCGCAGGATACGCTGCCAGCATGATGGTGTACCAGCGTGTGGTGGCGGCAGGGGGCTCGATTTCGGCCGAACACGGGATCGGGCAGATGAAACGCGCAGCGCTCGCGCAACTGTCCGATCCTGCGCGGCTGATGACGCTGCGTGCGATCAAGACCGCGCTCGATCCGCTCGGCATTATGAACCCCGGCAAACTTGTCCCGCTTGCGTCAGACACGGTCGCTCAATAAGGGGGCGGCTGGATTTCATCAGGGAGAGACTTCATGGCCAGTGCGCCACCCATTGCCAATCCGTTGCCCTTGCTCTTCAATGACCTGGCACCGCTGTCTTCGGTCGAGCATAGCGATTATAAAGTGCGGCCCAGCGATTCTGCGCCCTTCCTTTCCAAGCAACACGCGATCCCGCTCACGGTCGATGAATTTGCCATGGCGCAGCGTTATTATCCGATCGTGTTTTCGGCAGGCGATCAGCCGGTGCCGCTCGCGCTGATGGGGCTGAACGAAGGCGTGAACACCTTTGTGGGCGATGATGGGAAGCTGATCGGCGAAACCTATGTGCCGGCATATGTGCGGCGTTACCCCTTTCTGCTGGCGCGGCTGCGCCAGGATGCCGAAGAATTGTCGTTGTGTTTCGATCCGACTGCGGAAAATATCGGCAAGTTCGATGATGGCGATGCGCTTTTCGAAGATGGCAAGCCAAGCGAAGCCACCACCGCGATGCTGCAGTTTTGCGAACAGTTCGAACAGGCAGGGCAACGCACGACTGCTTTCATGGAAGAGCTCCGCACCCAGAAGCTGCTGATGGAAGGCGAAGTGAAGATTGAGGTGCAGGGCAGCGATCAGCCGTTTGTCTATCGCGGGTTCCAGATGGTCGATGAAGAAAAGCTGCGTGACATGCGTGGCGATGCCTTGCGTAAGATGATGAAGTCGGGCTTGCTGCCGCTGGTCCATGCGCATCTGTTTTCGCTGGGGCTGATGCGCGAAGTCTTCGGGCGCCAGATGAACCAGGGCAAGATGCCGCAGCCGCAAGCGTGATTGCAAATTTGTCATGATGGGTGGGTCGCACTGCCCTTGAACGGGCTGTGCGCTTGCCTTATATCATGCCCTGAGACGGTGTGGCGTTCCCCCCCTTTCGTTGCACCGGCTCTGACGTGTCTTCGGACATGTCTCCTCCCTGAACCTTGGCCACTCCGTGCACTGCACGG
>JANPIQ010000179.1:0-2024 GCA_031425075.1 Sphingomonadales bacterium | reverse complement strand
GTCTTTGGCGCGAGGATGATGAGGGGGAACGGGCCTTAGCCAATTCGGCACTCGTTATTCGCGACGAAAAGTTGAACGAATATGTCCGGGGCGTCCTTTGCGCTACCGTGGGCAAAGAAAGGTGCAATTCGGTTCGGACGTATATCCTGCGCGTACCGGTTTTTAACGCATCAATGTCTCCCAACGGAACAATGCGAATTTACTCAGGCCTACTTCTCCGAGCAAGAAGTGAAGCTGAACTGGCCTCCGTCCTCGGCCATGAGTTTGGTCATTTTGAGAGCCGACACACTCTCGAACGATTTAAGGCTGCACGAACTGGCACTGATTTGCTTAGCTGGGCGGCATTGCTAGCGTCGATGTCAAACAGTCCAAATGCCCAGAGGAATTTCCAGTCGCTGGAGCTGTCGGTTTATGGCCGCCTTGCTCGGTTCGGTCGTGATAACGAGCGCGAAGCTGATCTGCTCGCAATTGGTTATCTGAATGTCAGCAAACTTCGACCGCATTCCGCGTCGCGGATGTGGCGTAACTTGATTTTAGAGGCCGAGGCTTCTGCGTTGGCACGCGGATACAACAAGCCGGATTTCAACCGAATTGCATTCTTTGCATCACACCCCCCTGAAGGGGAGCGGGCCAATTACCTCTACGCTCTTGCAGAACCGGATACCGAAGGCCGCGATGATGGAGCGGAGCGCTATGCCAGTGCGCTAGCGCCTTGGTTGCCACTTTTCCTTGATGATCAGATTGCGCTGAATGATTTTGGCGCAAGCGAGTTTATTATCAACCGACTGGCTGAATCAGGATGGACTGCCGACCTTTGGCGGGCCCGCGGTGATCTGTTCCGGGTGCGAGGAAACCAGCGAGATTTGATGAACGCGGCGGACTTTTACGGCAAATCGGTCGCGCTGAATGCCTCTTCGCCATTGGCTTACCGGGGTCTCGGCCTATCATTGATCAAAACGGGTCGGATTGGCGAAGGGAAGTCCGCACTTAAGCAGTATCTTTCGCTGATGCCTGAGGCGTCAGATGCCTCAATGATCAACATGACGATTTCGACAATCAAGGAATGATGATGATAACAGCTTATCGTTCTGCGCTGCTCGGTGCGGCAATCGTTGCTGCAAGTGCGAGTAGTGCAGTGACCGCCAATGACTTTCGTGAGCAAGGGAAGACCGTCAAGGTTGCTAAATCGGCCATTAATGTTACGCCCCCAAAAAACTGGAACAAACTGTCGGCAACCCCGGCGAAACATGCCGAAGTCTGGACGCTCGATGGCGAGCAGCTGAACGAAGTGACTTTTTATGGAGGCGTGATCGCTGGCAAGCCTTTGGTCAAAGAGCGTAACAAAAAGCGCAATCCTCTTCCGAAATTCACGTCGACAACGCTTCTTATCGAGTTACCGGAGTTGCTAGAAAATACTTATCGCGCGTCGAAGCAGATCGGTAGTTTTTCGTTGACTAGCTCGAAGCCCGACCGTTTCCTCGATCGCGACGGCATATATTTTGCGTATGAGTTTCTTGATCAAGACAATCTCCCCCGCAAGGGAGAGGCGCGTGCCGTGCTGATTAACAAGAAATTGTATCTCGTTACGTTTGAAGCACCGAGAGTGCATTACTTTGATCGCACGATCGATGATTTTCGTGCCTTGGCCAGCACAGCAACGGTTCCTAGCTGACGACCGACTGGATTGGTTGAAGGGGCAATAGCAACTTCCGATACGACCTCCCGCTTGCCCCCTCTCGCATCCCTGCTATAGAGCCGCGCTCGCGTGTCGTGCGGGCGTGGCGGAATTGGTAGACGCGCCAGATTTAGGTTCTGGTACTCGCAAGGTGTGGGGGTTCGAGTCCCTTCGCCCGCACCATTTTTCCCAATGCTGCACGCTGCAACGAAATTGAGTTTTGAGAAGGGTTTACGGGTTTCATCATGCAGACAGTCGAGACGTTGAACGAAGGGCTGAAGCGCGGCTTCACGCTGACCATCGCCGCCAAGGATATCGAAGCGCGCGTCGCGGGCGAAATCGCCAAGGT
>JANPIQ010000178.1:0-12385 GCA_031425075.1 Sphingomonadales bacterium | reverse complement strand
ACCAAGCTTCCCTTCGATACCGACTTCGCGCGCCATGTTGGTGACTTGGTCACCGAAGGTCGACAAGGTCTCGATCATGCCGTTGATCGTGTCGGCAAGCGCCGCAATCTCGCCCTTGGCATCCACTGCCAGCTTGCGCTTCAGATTGCCCTGCGCGACCGCCGTGACCACATCCGCGATACCGCGAACCTGATTGGTCAGATTGGTCGCCATCAGGTTGACGTTGTCGGTCAGATCCTTCCATGTGCCGCCTACGCCCGGCACCTGCGCCTGTCCGCCGAGCTTGCCCTCCGTACCGACCTCGCGCGCCACGCGCGTCACTTCGGAGGCGAAGCCGTTGAGCTGATCGACCATGACGTTGATGGTGTTCTTGAGCTCGAGGATCTCACCCTTCACATCGACGGTGATCTTCTTCGATAGATCGCCGCGAGCGACTGCCGTCGTCACTTCGGCAATATTGCGGACCTGACCCGTCAGATTGTCGGCCATCAGGTTCACGTTATCCGTCAGGTCGGCCCAAGTGCCGGCAACCCCCCGGACCTGTGCCTGACCGCCCAGCTTGCCCTCGGTGCCGACCTCGCGCGCCACGCGCGTTACCTCCGACGCAAAGGAATTAAGTTGGTCGACCATCGTGTTGATGGTGTTCTTGAGCTCCAGGATCTCGCCCTTCACATCGACGGTAATCTTCTTCGACAAATCGCCAAGGGCCACAGCCGTCGTCACTTCGGCGATATTGCGCACCTGCCCGGTCAGGTTGGCGGCAAGCTCGTTCACATTGTCGGTCAAATCTTTCCAAGTTCCGCCCACGCCTTCAACTTTGGCTTGGCCGCCCAGCTTTCCGTCCGACCCGACTTCGCGCGCAACGCGGGTGACTTCGGAGGCAAAAGAATTCAGCTGATCGACCATCACGTTGATGGTGTTCTTCAGCTCAAGAATTTCTCCCTTCACATCGACGGTGATTTTCTTCGACAAATCGCCCCGTGCCACGGCCGTTGTCACTTCGGCGATGTTGCGTACCTGCCCGGTCAAGTTACCGGCCATGGCGTTTACGTTATCAGTGAGATCCTTCCATGTGCCGCCGACGCCCTCGACCTGCGCCTGCCCGCCGAGCTTGCCTTCGGACCCGACCTCGCGCGCGACGCGCGTCACCTCGGAGGCGAACGAGTTGAGCTGATCGACCATCACGTTGATCGTATCTTTCAGCTCGAGGATTTCGCCCTTCACATCGACGGTGATCTTTTTGGACAAATCCCCGCGTGCAACTGCGGTCGTCACTTCGGCGATGTTGCGCACCTGTCCGGTCAAATTCGCAGCCATCAGATTGACGTTGTCGGTCAGGTCTTTCCACGTGCCGGCGACGCCTGGCACCTGTGCCTGGCCGCCGAGCTTACCCTCGGTGCCGACCTCGCGCGCCACGCGCGTCACTTCGGACGCAAAGCCGTTGAGCTGATCGACCATGACGTTGATGGTGTTCTTGAGCTCAAGGATCTCGCCCTTCACGTCGACCGTGATCTTCTTCGACAGATCGCCCGAGGCGACCGCCGTCGTCACCTCTGCGATGTTGCGCACCTGACCGGTCAGATTTGCGGCAAGTTCGTTGACGTTGTCGGTGAGATCCTTCCAGGTTCCGCCCACGCCCGGCACCTGCGCCTGACCGCCGAGCTTGCCCTCCGTGCCGACCTCGCGTGCAACGCGCGTCACTTCAGAAGCGAACCCGTTCAGTTGGTCGACCATCGTGTTGATGGTGTTTTTCAGCTCCAGGATTTCGCCTTTCACGTCGACCGTAATTTTCTTTGACAAATCGCCCGAGGCGACCGCGGTCGTGACCTCAGCGATGTTGCGGACTTGGCCGGTGAGATTGTCGGCCATCAAGTTGACATTGTCGGTCAAGTCCTTCCAAGTGCCACCGACACCCTCCACGCGGGCCTGACCACCCAGTTTACCCTCGGTGCCGACCTCCCGCGCCACGCGCGTCACTTCTGAGGCAAACGAATTCAGCTGGTCGACCATGACGTTGATGGTGTTCTTCAGCTCGAGGATCTCCCCGCGAACCTCGACAGTTATCTTTTTCGAAAGATCGCCTGAGGCCACCGCTGTCGTCACTTCAGCGATATTCCGCACCTGGCCAGTCAGATTTGTGGCCATTGCGTTGACGTTGTCAGTTAAGTCCTTCCACGTGCCTGCAACGCCTTTCACGGTGGCCTGTCCACCGAGCTTGCCCTCCGTGCCGACCTCGCGGGCGACGCGAGTCACTTCTGATGCGAACGATGCCAGCTGCTCGACCATCGTGTTGACCACTTTGCCGATGCGCAGGAATTCGCCGCGCAACGGCCGGCCGTCGATCTCGACCGTCATCGACTGCGAAAGATCGCCTTTTGCGACAGCGCCGATCACTCGCGCCACTTCGGCGGTCGGTTGGACCATGTCATCGATAAGTTCGTTGACCGAGCGGATGGCAAGATCCCAACCACCGGTAGCGCCGCGCACGCGGCCGCGCTGATTAATTTTGCCTTCTTTTCCCACGACACTCGAGAGTCGCTCAAACTCCCGCGTCGAAGCTTGATTAAGCTCGACTATTTCGTTGAAAGCTGTCGCAATCTGGCCATCTATACCATCTAGGTTGTCGGGCAAGCGGATGGAGAAATCGCCTCGCCGGAACGCATGTAGCGCGGACAACATGGTCCTCTGACTGAGTGAACGTTCTACTAAACGTGTCTCCATTCCGCCCCTCACGCAAAATCGTTGATCAAGCGTCTTGCGAAAGTTTCAGCGCCCATATCGATCGCGAAACGATTGACCGCGCGGGAAAACAACAATGCATTTGATTTGTTCCACGTCGTCATCGGAAAATTTAGCCGTTGCGTTCCGACAGCTAAGCTCCTGAGAGCTCGTGTTATTCACATCCGTTCGGAACGAGGCCGCAGTGGCAAGACGCGGGCCCAGCCCCTCGGCTACGCGAGATTTATCCCTTGGCTGGTCCTGCCGTCCCGCTGGGCAGAGCGGCTGCCCCTGGGTCAGGTGGGTGGCTCGAATTGGGCTCGGATGCCTAAAGCCGGGTGCGGTCGTGCCTGCCTGTGTCGCGGAATTCGGCCGGATCGATGCCGTGCCGCTGCAACTTGTCATACAGGCTTTTGCGCGGCGTCTGGAGCAGCATGCACGCGCGCACCACATTGCCACCTGTGGCCTCCAGTGCCTCAATGATCACCAATCGCTCAAATTGTGCCGTCCGCGCAGCGAGCCCGATGCGCGCGCGCTCTTCCGCCCCAAAAATCGCGGGGCGAGGCAGGTTTAGCACAGCGGCGAATGCATAGCTGCGCAGTTCGCGGACGTTGCCCGGCCAGTCATGTTCGAGCAGCCTTTTGCGATCCATTGCACTCATTTCGAAACGCTTGCGGCCAGTCTGGTCGAGCGCTTCGCGGACGAAACGCGCGAACAGCGCCGGGATGTCCTGGCGGCGTTCGCGTAACGGGGGGATGGCAAGTCGCACTGCGGCGAGCCGGTAGGCGAGATCGCCGCTCAGCCCTGCTTCGGCGAGCGGCACGGCGGGGGCGGCGACAACGCGGAAATCGGGTGAGCTGTCAAAGCCGCTGCGCGCCCGATCGCGTGCATCCAGCAAAACGCACAGGTGCTGCTGTGTCATGCGCGGCATGGCCTCGATCCCGTGGACGAACAGCGTGCCTCCGTGGGCCCGCTCGGCCGCGTCACCAAGATCAGGGCCTTCGCTGCCAAAGGCACCCGCCAGCACGCAGAACGGGCCGGCATGACGCGCCGACTGGCGGTGCAGCTGACGCGCCCAGCTTTCCTTGCCGCTGCCGCTCTCCCCCTCGATGGCGAGGTCGATATCGGTCGGCGCGACCTGTGCCATCATTGTCCGCAACTGCACCATCGCGCGCGATTGGGCGACCAGATCATCACGTGGATCCGCGAGTGCCTGTCGCAACGCCCGGTTGTCGAGCACCAGCCGGCGCGATAGCAGGGCGCGGTTGATCACGCCAACCAGATGATCGATCGAAAAGGGTTTGGGGATGAAATCGAAGGCCCCGTCGCGCATCGTCCGGACCGCCATGTCGATATCGCCATGCCCCGTTATCAGGATGACCGGGATGTCGGCGTCGAGCGCGCGGACGCGCGCAAATAGTGCAAGCCCGTCCATATCGGCCATGCGGATGTCGGTGACGACACAGCCAGCGAAACTGGGCATCACATGCCGCGCGGCCCGGACAGCGGAGTCGAACGGCTCGACGTCAAGCCCGGCCAATTCAAGCGCTTGCACGCAGGCCGCCCTGAGCGTGTCGTCATCTTCTACGAGCAAGACCGGTCCCATGTTCATGCCCGGAGCAACCGCAATTCGAATCTCGCTCCCGGGCCATCAAGCAAATAGATATCGCCGCCAAAGGCGCGGGCGATGTCGCGCACGATGGCAAGGCCGAGGCCAAGCCCATCGGCCTTACCCGTGCTGAAAGGAGTGAACACAGTTGACCGCTGATCGGGTGGCAGCCCGGGACCGTTGTCCGCAAGCACGACGACTGCTTCGTCTGCCTCTTCGCGCACGGCGATGTCGATCACGCCGTCGCCGCGCCCGTGAAGAGCATCGAGGCTATTCTGGATGAGATTGACGAAAATCTGTTCAAGCCGGATGCGGTCGGCGCGGACAGCGATGGCGCTGGCGCGCCGATCCCAGTTGACGGTCACCCGACTGCCGGTAAGGCGATGCTTTACCAGCAGCAGCGACCCATCGATCGCCTCGGCCAGGCTGGTGGCACCGATTGCCGGCGTGCGACGGCGCGCGAAATTCCTCAGTTCGCCCGTAATCGTTGCTATCCGTTTGGTAAGTCCGACGATATGTGTCAGATTTTCCGCGGTGCGGTCGGTCTTGCCTTGGCTCAATAGACGGGCGGCAGTTTCGGCAAAAGTACGAATGGCGGCCAGCGGTTGATTGATTTCGTGCGCCACCCCTGCGGTAACCTGTCCGAGTGTTCCCAGACGGTTGGCCTGCGCCAGTTCCTCACGCGACTGACGATATAGTGCTTCGGACGTTGCCCGTTCGCCGCTTTCGATCACGAGTTGCCGGTTGGCTGCTTCGAGATCGGCCGTGCGCTCTGCAACTTTGCGTTCCAGTTCGCGCTGAACGGCCTGTTGGCTAGCTGTCCGTTCTTGCTGGCGATAGATCCATGCGAGCAACGCTATGACCGCAAACACCAGCGAAACCACGACAACCCGCGCCTGCGCCCGCGCAGCAGCAAGCGCGCGGTCCATCGGCATCAGCGTCAGCAGCTGGCTGCCTGCCAACTTCACATCGGTCCGGGCGACGCCATAGCCGTCGTCGCCGAACTGCGCCTGCGTTGCCGTGGCCTCAAATGGCAAAGGGCTTAGCGATACGCCGTCAAACAGCCGGTCGGCGGCAATCGAAGCCCGGCGGGCCGGATCGAGCACGCCTAAGGTTCGAAAGCGCCAGTCAGGTCGACCGGAGACAATGACGACGGCATGGTCGTCTGCAACCATCGTGATGCCGGCTTGCCGACTCCACTGGCGTTCCAGCGTGTCGAATTCGATCTTCACGACGATCACGCCGAGCGGGCGGTTGGCCGGACCCACTCGGCGAGCGAGATATAGTCCCGGACGACCGCTCACCGTGCCGAGTGCAAACAATTCGGCATCGCCATTGCGCATCGCATCGCGGAAATAGGGCCGGAACGCATAATTCTGGCCCACAAAACTGGCCGGCAGCCGATAGTTGCTTGCCGCGACGGTCAGTCCGTCGGGTCGAATGACATATATGGCGGCTGCCCGCGTTTGCCGAGCGAGCCGTTCGAGCCGGTCATTGACGACGCTGGTCTGGGCACCACCGGCGAGCAAGCGCGATACATCCGGATATTCGGAAAGCACTGGCGGCAGCAGGCGAAAGGTCCCGAGGTCGCTGTTGAACAGGAGCGCGTTCGACGCAGCGAGCTGTGCAGCGTCGCCGCGCGTCGTGGCGGTTGCTACCGACACCGCCCACCGTTCACCCAACCAGAACAGCAGCGCAGCAAGCGTGGCCAGCATGAAAAACCATAGTCCAATGCGGCCTTGGCGCAATATTCCACCAACTTGTGTCAAGACGGTGTGTCCCCTTTTCCGCACATAGTGGGACAATAGTGCGCGGCAAGCAACACAGTTTCGTCGGCATACGAGCGCTGAAAGATAATTTAGGTCGATAAATCAGAGATATATTGACATCCTGCCAAGTTTTGACACGTTGGAGTTGGTAGCACATGCCCCAGCAAGCGAAAATATATTCGCAGCGGGAGGGAATAGATGGCGGCCAGTGCATCAATGGCGCATGCGGAACTGCCGACGCGTGCGGCCTGGTATACGCAGCTGTACGCGCAGGTGCTGATTGCCATCACCGCGGGTGTCGCGCTGGGCTTTTTCTGGCCTGCCGCCGGAGTTGCGCTCCAGCCGCTCGGCGATGCGTTCATCAAGCTTGTCAAGATGATCATCGCCCCTGTAATCTTTCTGACTATTGTCACAGGCATTGCCGGGATGCGCCATGTCGGAGAAATCGGACGGGTGGCGGGCAAGGCCTTCGCCTATTTCCTCACGGTTTCAACCTTCGCGCTCGTCGTCGGGCTGATCGTTGCCAACGTGGTGCAGCCCGGCGCCGGAATGAACATTGACCCTGCCACGCTCGATGCCAGCGTGGTCAGTGATTACACCGCAAAAGCCGACGAAGCGGGCCTGGTGCCCTTTCTTCTTGGCGTCATTCCGACAACGCTCGTTTCGGCGATGACGGACGGATCGATCCTTCAAGTGTTGCTGGTGGCCATATTGTTCGGCATCGCGCTCGCTCTGGTCGGCCCCTCGGGGGAACCGGTGACGCGGCTGCTCGATAGCGCGTCAACCGTCGTGTTCAAGCTGGTCGCCATCCTGATGCGCTTTGCACCCCTTGGCGCGTTCGGTGCCATGGCTTTCACCATTGGCCGTTACGGCATTGACTCGCTCGTCTCGCTAGGGGCGTTGATCGCGACCTTCTATCTCACTTCAGCGCTGTTTATCCTTTTGGTCCTCGGCGCAATTGCCCGGCTCAACGGTTTCTCGATCTTCGCGCTGATGCGCTATCTCAAGGCCGAACTGCTGCTGGTGCTCGGCACGTCCTCGTCCGAGGCGGCGCTGCCGCCGCTCATGGAGAAAATGGAGCGCGCGGGCTGCGCCAAAGCGGTGGTCGGACTGGTTGTGCCGACCGGCTATTCCTTCAACCTCGACGGAACCAACATCTACATGACACTGGCTGCGTTGTTTATTGCGCAGGCGG
This sequence comes from Sphingomonadales bacterium, assembly GCA_031425075.1. Classification (GTDB taxonomy): domain Bacteria; phylum Pseudomonadota; class Alphaproteobacteria; order Sphingomonadales; family Sphingomonadaceae; genus Aquisediminimonas. Next base: position 5,094 of record JANPIQ010000178.1, on the reverse strand, counting down.
TCGGCGTCGAGTTGAGCTGGGGGGAGCAATTGGCATTGCTGGGCGTCGCAATGATCAGTTCGAAGGGCGCTGCCGGCGTGACGGGTGCGGGCTTCATCACGCTGGCCGCTACGCTCTCTATCGTGCCTTCGGTGCCGGTTGCCGGCATGGCGCTGATCCTGGGTGTCGACCGGTTCATGAGCGAATGTCGGGCGATCACGAACTTCATTGGCAATGCGGTCGCCACCGTCGTTGTCGCCCGCTGGGAAGGCGCCCTCGACGAACAGCAACTGGCGGCCGTGCTATCCGGCCAACGCCAGACGGACGCATCATCCGCCGTGCCGCTGGCGGTGACTCCGCCAGCGGGCATACGCCTGGGCGAGCAAGATCCAGATTGATTACCGATAGAACAAGACCAAGGGGAGAGAAGACATGGCCAAACATATGATCATCGCCCGCCAGCTCATGCTCGGCACGGCTCCGGTGGCATTGTTGACGACACCAGCCCTGGCGCAAGGGCAAGCGGCCGAGCAGTCCGCACCAACTGTGCAGGAAGAGGAACAGAGCGACATCGTCGTCGTCGGGTCGCGTATTGCCGGTGCGCGCGTCAACGAAGCGCTACCGGTGTTGGTGATCACAGAGGCGCAGCTGGACGCCGGCGCAGCAGTCAGCGGCGATGAATTGCTCCGCAACATCCCACAAATGGGCGATGTTTCCTTCAACCCCAGCAACAATGCGCAGACCAGCAATGCCGCGCGCGGCGATGTCGGCTCTGTGAATCTGCGCGGGCTTGGCGTCGGCAACACGCTGGTGCTGCTCAACGGCCGCCGCGTGGTTGCGCACCCCACCAGCCAAGGTTTGTCTGACACTGGTTCGGTGCCGGTGATCAGCTATAATTCGAACGCCATTCCAACCACTGGCCTGCGCCAGGTGGAGGTGCTACTCGATGGTGCTGCGGCGCTTTACGGATCGGACGCCGTGGCAGGCGTGGTCAACACCGTGCTGCGCGATCGCTACGACGGTCTGCGCGCATCGGCGCAATATGGTGGTGCTGAAGGTACCAGCCTGCGTGAATTTCAAGGCAGCCTGTTGTTCGGTCGCAATTTCAACCGCGGCAACATCACGCTGTCGTTCGAATATACCCAGCGTGAAGCATTGCGTGCATCCGATCAGGATTTCACCGCTTCGGCGGACCTGCGCCCGCTTTTTGCCAATGAACCCGCTTTCGCTGGGCTGACCGGTCCGGATACGCGCGCGACGCGCGGGGTGTGGCCGGCCTTGCAATCGACCGTACAAGTTCGTCAGCTGACCGGGGTTGGCACCGCGACGCGGACGCTCACCACCGCGGCTGGTTCATTCCATCTGCGCCCGCTCACGCTGGGCGGTGCCGCCCAGCCCTGCACCGTACAAACCGCTCCTGGCCTGTGCCTCGTCAACACGACTCTTCCGACCACCGGCGTGTTTCGCGATCTGCGATACGATACCGCCGATGGCACCACCATTTTGCCCGATGTCAAACGCTATAACTTCTTCGCCAATGGGTATTACGACCTCTCGGACACGGTGACCCTGTTCGGCGAGTTCGGCTATTATCGTGCCGAAACGCAGCGGATTCAGCCGCCGGTCATCAACCTCAACCGGATTTGGGTGCCGGCGAGCAACTACTGGAATCCGTTCGGCTCGACGACGCTGCCGAACGGCCAGGCCAATCCCAACCGGCTGCCCGGCCTGACCAACGTGCCGGCCGCGGGCCTGCCTGTGCTGTTGACCAACTACCGCTTTGTCGACGCCGGACCGCAAACCGTTGATGTGACGGGGACGCAACTGCGCGCATTGATCGGACTGCGCGGGGAAGCGTTGGGCTTTGACTGGGAAACCGCCTTTGTCCATTCCGAGGCCGAGGCGCGCGACAGTTCTTTTGCCGTCAGCAGCAGCTTGCTGCAACGCAGTCTCGCGCTGGCGACGCCGGATGCTTATAATGTCTTCAACGGCGGCTGCCTGACCGACCCCACGCGAGGCGATTGCACACCCAGTTCGCAGGCGGCAATTGGTGCAATCGGCTTCCAGCTTGAACGCTTCTCGCGCACCACCCTGACGATGGGCGATGTGCGTGCGACCCGACCTGACCTGTTCGGCCTGCCGGCAGGCAATGTCGGCATCGCTTTTGGTGGCGAAATCCGCCGTGAAACCCAGCGCGATGACCGCGACGCGCGCCTTGATGGCACCCAACGGTTCATCGACGCGGTTACCGGCGAAGTGACGATCAGCGATGCCGCTGCGGTCAGCGATAATCCGGACACCTATGGCGCACGCACCATCGCGGCGGCCTATGTCGAGCTCGCGGTGCCGCTGATTTCCCCCGAAATGGGCGTGCCGCTTGTGAACCGGCTCGATGTTCAGCTCGCCGGCCGTTACGAGCATTATAGCGATTTCGGCGGTGTCGCCCGCCCCAAGGTTGCGGTTGCCTGGGATGTTGTCGACGGCTTCAAATTGCGCGGGTCCTATTCGCAAGGTTTCCGCGCGCCCAATCTTGAGCAAACAAATGCCGTTGAATATGGCCGTCTGGCCACGACGCAGGATTTCATCCGCTGCGAGGCGGACCTGCGTGCCCGCCGGATCGCCTCGTTCGGCGCATGCGGCCAGAACTCCAGCTATTCACGCCGGATCTCGGGCAATCCCGATCTTGAACCTGAAGAAAGCAAGAATTTGTCGGGGGGGATCGTCCTCCAGCCGGTGTTCCTCAATCGGGGGAACAGCAGGATCACTTTCACGGCAGATTACTGGTCGATCAAGCAGACCGGTATCGTCGGGACATTTGGCAACGGCGCCGCAATTGCAGAGGATTATCTGTTGCGGCTGCAAGGATCATCCAACCCAAATGTGATCCGCGATCCGGTCAATGCCGACGATGTCGCCGCGTTCGCCGGGACCGGCATCGCTCCGGCAGGTCGGATTGTCCGCGTACGCGACCAGTTCGTCAATTTGCAGCCGCAAACGGTGCGCGGTCTCGACTTCGGATTCTACTGGAATCTCGATGAGACCGGCATCGGCGATTTCGAGCTGGCGATGAACGCGTCGCGCCTGCTCGAATTTGACCGTGAACCGGGACCGCAGGTTGACGCACTCGTGGCTGCGCGAGCGGCAGGTCAGATCAACGCGGGCACCCCGCTGCCCGAGGGGCAGGATCTGATCGAAACCGACGGGCGGCCCAAATGGCGCGGCACCGCGTCGCTGACCTGGACGCTCGGCGATGTCCGCATCGGCGGCCAGGCGCGGTACATCGGCGCGGTCAACGAGACAGGCTTCGTCGATACCGCCGGAAATCCATGGGTGGTCAAAGACACACTGACCTTCAACCTCTACGCGCAGGTACGCATCGGCGAGCGCGACAATGGCGGGGACATGCGCTGGCGCATCGGCGTGCGCAACCTGACGGACAAGACTCCGCCGCTGACGTCCGAGGGCTATTTGGGCTCGCTCTACAATCCCTATGGCCGCTATTGGTACACGTCGGTCATGGTGGAGTATTGAAACGGTGGTGCTGAAGGTTGGCGTTCTGCGCGGTGTGTGCGCGCTCGCCGCGGCCGTTGCGGCGGCACATGCCGCGCCGGCACGCGCGCAGGACGCGGACCTCAGTATCGCGCCGACGCAGCGCCCATGCCCCGCAGGACTCGGCGGCATCGCACTGTGTCACGCCGGGCGCGATGCCCGGGGCGCTTATTATCTCGCCGCCGTGCCGCGCCAGTGGAACCGGGTGCTTATTGTGCACGCGCATGGCGGCCCGCGCCTTACTGAACCACGGGGCGACGATAGCGACGAGGATCTCGAGCGTTTTGCCGCCATGGTCCGCACGGGCCATGCGTGGATTGGTTCTACCTACCGGCGCGGCGGCTTTGGTGTCCGTATGGCAGCCGAGGATGTCGACAACAGCCGGGCGCTGTTCATCGCCCGGTTCGGCCAGCCGCGCCGCGTCATCCTCCATGGCCAGTCATACGGCGGCAATGTTGCGGCAAAGCTCGCTGAGCTGCGCAGCCTCGATGGCGACGGCAACCGGCTCTACGACGGCGTCCTGTTGACCAACGGGGTGTTGTGGGGTGGAACGCGCGCCTATCAGTTTCGTGCCGATCTGCGTGCCGTCTATCAATATGTGTGCCGCAATCACCCCGCCGCTGACGAGCCGACCTATAAGTTATGGCAGGGCCTTCCACCGGACAGTGGTTTGACCCGGGCCGAGCTCTCGCAACGGGTGAATGCGTGCACCGGTCTCGACCGCCCCGCGCCGCTGCGTACACCGGAGCAGGTGCAGAGACTGAAGACCATCACCGCCGTAACCGGCATAAATGAGACCAATATCCTGCGTCATCTCGAATGGGGCAGCTTTCATTTCCAGGCTCTGGTGCGGAAGCTGGGCGGTCGCAACCCGTTCGACAACAGCCGGACGATCTATCGAGGCTCTACCGATGATGCGGCACTGAACCACGGTATCGAACGCTTCACGGCCAATCCGCTCGCCGTCTCAGCGTTGCGCTATGACAGCGACCTGACGGGCCAGATCACGCTTCCCACCCTCGCGCTCAACTGGCGCGACGATCCGGTCGTCGCGGCGGCGGCCGCTGCTGGGTATGAGCAGCAGGTACAAAGCCAGGGCAATGGGCATCTGTTCCTGCGCCTGCTGACACGTGACGGAACGCACAGCCGCCTTGCCGATGCCGAATATATCGTCGCGCTGGCCGCGCTGCTCCGCTGGATCGACACCGGCGAGCGCGCCACGCCCGCCGCACTTGTTGATGCGTGCAAGGCGCTTGCACGGCGGGAACGCTCCCCATGCACCCTGGCGCAGCCCTGAGCGCCCGATATCCCGCACCCAACCCGACAGCCCCTAGGTCACCTATTGTGGGGCGGCCGGGTGGCGGCGCGGGCCGGTGCTGCTTCCACGTCGGTGGAAAAGACTCAAGCCGCACTGCCCAGCATCAGCCGGAATAGTGCGCCGCGGCCCGCTTCGTTTGCGCCGGCGGACAGCTCGATGCCGGCCGCATCGCACAGGCGTCGGGTGATATCGAGGCCAAGGCCGCTGCCGCTGCTGTTGCGGCCCTTGGCGAAAGGCGTGAAGATTTC
>JANPIQ010000177.1:0-5194 GCA_031425075.1 Sphingomonadales bacterium | reverse complement strand
TGAGCCAGGGCCAGCGATCATGGATCAGTGCCACGGCGCCTGAAACCAAAGGTGCCGCAAGCGACGTCCCCGATCCGCGCGTCACCCCCCCTGCATTGTCCGACACCAGCGTGAATTCGCCAGGGGCCACGATGAAGCGGTTCATCAGATAGCCGCTTTCCTTCAGCAGGCTGCCATTCTTGCAGCTGCCGCCATCGGTCAGGCACGCAGTGCCCGGCCGGTTGGAAAATTCGGAAATCACGCCGTTCGCATCGACCGAGCCGACAACGATGAACGTGCTGTCGAGCGCACCGTTGAATTCGACATTGGTGCGCTGGCTGATGCCGTCATTGCCTGCGGCGATGACGTAGAGCGTATGATCCTTGACCGAATCGACCGCAGACGTCCGAAAGACGTTGCGCCATTCGGGATTGAGCGTCCAGCCGGGAACGCCGAGCGACAGGTTCACGACCGACGCGCGGTTTTTGGCTGCCCCGCGTTCGCGCGTCACTTCGACGATGCCTTTGATAACGTCGCTCCAGTCGGCACTGCCACTCTGGTCGAAGGGATTATAGGCGGCGACGAGTGCATTGGGTGCAATGCCCATCACGCCCTTGCCGTCATGCGAAGCGACAATGAGGCTGCCGACGCTGGCGCCGTGCGACGAGACCGAAGTGTACCCGCCCGAATAGATGACCTTCGACTTGATGTCCGCGTCGCCGGTCGAGAAATAGTCGATCAGACCGATCGTCGCCTGGCTGCCGCCACCCTGAAGCTGGGTCAGACGCGGCGTCCAATTGACCATGCCCATCCAGAGATCGACCTGGTCGTTGCCCGAAAACTGGTTCAGGCCATCATACCATTCGACATACATCTGCACCTTGCGCCCGGTATCCAGACCCGCAAGGCTCGATGGATCGTTGAGATTGACGCCGTATCGCGCAAAGAACGCATCCGAATAAGCCTGGTAGCTCTGCCCCGTCTGGTGCGCGATCGCGCCCCCCCAGAACTGCCCGGCATCGGCGACCATCGACCGCAGATCGCCTGCGATGCTGCCATAGCCTGCCACGTTGGTCGCATACGGGCCTGCGGCGTCCCACGCAGTGAACACAGGTTCAAACCGCGCATCGATCCCGTTCCAAAACCCCGAGATCTGACCTTATACAGGGCCTTTGACCGCCGCCGCGCGGGCAGCAGGATCGATTGCGCCCCAGAATAATGCCGGCGTTTCGCTGTACGGATTGGCGATGATCCCCGCGTCGCTGGCCTGGATCCACGGCCTGATGCCGCGCCACGGGCGAATACCGCGCCAGGGCCTGATGCCGCGCCACGGCAGCAAGGCCCGGAACTGCGGCTTCAAAGGCTTGGCGACAGGTGCCGCTTGCCTGACAGTGGATGTCGATTGTGCCGATACCGGCATCGCGACAAGCGGCATCGCCGAACCTGCAATCCCTGCAAAAAGAAAAGATCGTAAACGCATGGTAAGTCTCGCAACTTAGCCCCCGACAGCCGAATGCGCCCGAATCTATTGCCAAGATGCGACCATGACTGGTGAAGAAAATTTAACCTTACAGAAAGCGTGGTTTCCAAAGCGCTTACCGAAACTTAAACGCTTGCTGTCATGCTTTTCGTCATGATCGCGTTTCGTCTTCTGCTGGTTTTCGCCGTCCTGACCGCAGGGGCTGGATTTGGCGCGGTCGAACCCGCCACTGCGCGGCCTTCGGCACAGGCGATTTCTGCCCGTCTGGCCGAAGCCGAAGCGGCGATGCTCGACGATCCCCGCGATGTCATCATCCTCGCCGCCGCCGCGCGCCGCGATCTCGATAGCGTTGTCGACGTCGGCCTGCGCAATCAGCTGGCGGCGCGCGCGCTCTGGCTCGAGGGCGAAGCGGCAGGACGGCTTGGCGATATCGCGCTGGCGGATCGATCGCTCCGCGATGCAGCAGCCGCGATCCGTGCAGCCGATCCGCAAAGCGTGCTCCACGCGCGCATCATCCTGTCGCAAGGGGCGACATCGTTCGACAAGGGCGAGGTGCAGGCCGCGTTTAAAAGCTTTAGCACCGCGTTCCGGATGTTTTCGGCGCGCGGCGATACCCGGGGGCAGGCCATGGCGCTGCAAAGCATGGGCCTCATCTATCTCGACGCGGGAGACTATGAACGAGTTCTACGCTATTATGCGCAATCTGCCGAATTGCACCCTGGCGATCGCAAGCTGGCGCTTTCGGCGTATAACAACCAGGCGCTTGCGCTAAAGGAAATGGGCCGGCTCGAAGCGTCCGAAGCCGATTATGGCCGGGCGCTGGCGATCGCGCGTGAAATTGGCAGCACAGCTAACGAAGTCATCATTCTCGCCAATGTCGCAACGGTTGCGCTGGCTCGCAACCAGATCGATCGCGCGGAGCAGGCCGCCAATTCGGCGCTGCGCGTTGGGCGGCGTGGTGCGCCACAATCATTGCCGCTCGTCTGGGCCGCACAGGCGCAGATTGCGTTCATGCGCGGCGATGTGCAGCGGACGATCGATCTGGTTCCACGTGCATTGGGGTCGACGCCGATTGATCGCACCAGCTTTCTGTTTCGCAATCTCCACCAGGTTGCAAGCGATGCCTATCTGAAGCTCGGCGATCCGGCTTCGGCGCTGCAACATCTTCGCGCGGCCAACCGGCTCGATGCAGAGGCGCGCGAGATCCGATCATCGGCGAATGCGGCGCTGATGGCGGCGCAGTTCGATTTTTCGAGCCAGGAATTACGTATCGCGCGCCGCGATGCCGCCTTGGGCAAAAGCCGCGCGCGGACGCAGATGATTTTGCTTGGCGCGAGCTTGCTGTTGCTGGCGGCATCGCTGATCGCATTCTTCTGGGTTCGCCGCAGCCGCGATCAGACGCGCGAAGCGAACGTTCAGCTCAATCGCGCATTGGCGGCCAAATCGGAATTTCTGGCGACTACCAGCCATGAAATCCGCACCCCCTTGAACGGAATCATGGGCATGACGCAGGTGCTGATGCACACCCCCGGAATTGCCCCTGTCGTTCAGGAACGGATCGCGCTGATCGACGGCGCTGGGAAGGCCATGAAGGCGATTGTCGACGACCTGCTCGATATGGCCAAGATCGAAGCGGGCGAAAGTATTGTCGATCGGACGGCGTTTGCGCTTGTGCGGATGCTTGATGAAACTGTGCGGATCTGGGCGGCGGAGGCAGAGGCAAAAGCAGTGGAGATCATGGTCGATATCGCCAGGGCCCCAACCCGCATTATCGAAGACGAACGCAAACTGCGCCAAATCGTGTTCAATCTCGTCTCAAATGCGGTCAAGTTTACCCCCGCAGGCCGGATCACCCTGAAAGCGGCACGCGAGGGCAATCGCCTGATCATCACGGTAATCGACACAGGGATTGGGATTCCCGCCGAACAGCTCAATGCGATCTTCGATCCTTTCCATCAGGTCGATGGGGCCACCACCCGCCAGCACAGCGGCACCGGACTGGGGCTTGCCATTTCGTCAAAACTGGCCGCCGAACTGGGCGGACGCATCAGCGTGGACAGCCAGTTGGGCAGCGGATCGCGCTTCACGCTCGATCTGCCGCTGACCATCGCTGATGACGATATCCCCGGTCCTGAAAATAAAAGTGCCGCCTCGATCGCCGATGCCCGCGTGCTACTGCTCGACAAGAACCCCGATTACCAAAGCATGCTGGGCGCGACGCTCGAAGGTAAGGTCGGCGCCTTTGCGAGCGCCAACAGCTTTGCCGACGCGCTGATGATGCCCGATTTTGACATTCTCATCGTCGATCGCGATACGCTGGGGCAGGCACCGCTCGATCTGCTATCGGGTGCAATGGGCACTGGGCGCGTCCTGACGCTGGCTTCTCCGGATATGGAACTTCAAGAGGGTTCAACGGTTGTAGTCAAGCAAATGCCCCCGTCAAACATCCTGCCCGCGCTTCACGCGATGGCATGTGTACCTTCGCGATAGTGAAGGCCAAAGCCGATGCGTGTCCTTTTTATCGAAGACGATCAGATGAACCGCCGCGTGGTCCGCGATATGCTGCAGATTGCAGGCGCGGAAATGGACGAAGCTGAAGATGCATTCGTTGGTCTTAACAAGGTCGATGAACAGGACTATGCGCTGATCCTTATCGATCTACGGATGCCGGGAATGGATGGCCTAACTGCAATCCGCCACATCCGGGCGCGGCCCGATTCCAAGGCCCTAACCCCGATTATCGTGGTCACCGCCGACGCCGGTGTTGATATTCAGGAAAGATGCCTTGGAGGCGGCGCGGACGGCGTCATTCTGAAGCCGGTATCAATGCGAGAATTGTTCAACGCCATGCGACTTGCAGTGCGGCCGTCTGCAAACCAGAGCGCATCACATCTTCGAGGCACATAACTCGCGCGTTTGGCTGGGGGCGATCAGGTGACCGTTGGATGCTGTTGCCGTCGCGACGACGTGGCTCCAACACGAGGCCGCGGATTGGCTCAATCCACGGGCCCGGTCTCGGCAGGTTGCGATTCAATCTGAAATCGCGTCTCGCTCACGCCATTGGCGAACTGACGAACATGTTGGTCTGGCTGACAATGGGGGGCTTCAGATAGTCATCGTCGAGAACGCTGCTGCTCGAAGCACCGAAGCTGGCCATGGCTTGCGTGAGTTGACTGGCTGCGACGCGCGACGCGCTGCTGCCTTCTGATGACAGAACAAAGTCGCTCGTGCCAAGCGCCGCGCCATTGCCAATATTCGCAATCGCGCGTCGCGCCTTGGCGGTCCCGCTGCCATCGGCGTCATAATATAGAACCCCGCCCGCCTGATCGTAGATCAACCGTTGCGCTGCGGTCGTGGCACGCGTGCCGATTGTGAACTCGGCTGCACTGACACTCGACCCCCCGAACCCGGTGAAAATATCGGTGTCGAGCACGATCTTGTCGCTCCCGGCTTCAAAATCGACAATCGTGTCGGTGTTAAACGTGCCGAGATCGTTAAGAATGAAAAGATCATTACCCGTTCCGCCAGACGTAACATCGCGCCCTGTGCCGCCGATGATGGTATCGTTCCCATCGCCGCCGTTCAACGTATCGGCCCCTGCGCCACCTGACACTATGTCGTTACCGTCACCGCCGCTGGCTGTATCGTTGCCAGTGCCGCCATCGATGACGTCGCTGCCTATGCCGCCGTTCAGCATGTCGCGGCCATTACCGCCGTTGATCGTGTCGTTTCCAT
>JANPIQ010000176.1:0-7610 GCA_031425075.1 Sphingomonadales bacterium | reverse complement strand
CAACGCGAATTGTGCTGCTCGCCCATTGCGCGTTGCGAACCTTGGTCGAACCGAACCATACTTCGACGATGAGCATGTCTGGCAGCAGTTGCCGCAACCGATCGACAATAGCCGCACCGATGTTGCCCGCGTCCACGAATATCGCGTCCGGCTTCCAAAGTCCTGCCTGAATAGCGATGTCGCCAGCAACGGTCATCGCGTCAGCCCCATGCCATCGCTTCCAATCGCGTGACCTTGCGTCGCGCCCGCAACGGATTGCCAGTGTCGAGTGATCGTCGCCGAACCGTGCGCAATCGACTCCGAATATAACAGGGTCCGTGTAAAGCGGCATCGGCAGATCGCGGTGCCGCGCCGCCTCGACGGTATCCGACGCAATGAACTGCATCGATGAGGCAGACGGGAACTGCCCCAGCACACGCACCTTCACGATGTCGCTGTCGATGCCGTAGCTATCGACCATTTCGCTCAGATAGGTCTTGTTCGTGCCCTCAACCGTCCGGCTGTCGATTTGCTTGGTGCGCCACAGATTGCGGAACTTGCCGAACGTCTCGCGGAATCTCCCTGTGTTCTTTGTGGGGTTCCCGAAGGCGATCCAGATAATTTCAGTATCTTCGTCGGTCAGCGCGCCTTGTGTGACCTCCCACACCTTGTCGTCGATGCCGCTGGCTTCGTCGTAAATTATGACGATGCGCTTGCCCTTGTTGTGCAGACCGGCGAACGCTTCGGTGTTATTGACCGACCACGTTACTGCATCAGCGCGCCATGCCTTGTCATGGCCCTTGCACGTCGAAATCAACGCGGTCGCTGTCGCCTTGAACCAGTCGGCTGTGATCGACAGCCCGTTCCATTTCGATATTTCCGGCCACGTCTTGCCGAGTATCTGGCCCTCGGTATTTGCGGTCACAACAACGCGCGTGTCTTCGCAGGTATCGACCGCCCATTTAACAATCATCGAGATCAGCGCCGATTTGCCGATGCCGTGCCCCGATGCAACCGACAAGCGATAGGGTTGGTGGCGCGTTGCCGGGTCTTTCAGATGCGCCCCAATCGCCAGCAATTCTTCGCGCTGCCATTCGCGCGGGCCGGTCTCGGTAAGCGCCGTTGTCCCCCACGGATAGCAGTAGAGCGCGTGCTTTAGCGGTTCATGCGTGAAGCTGGCGATGTCGTCGATCAGGGCTAGGCGAGCCTCACGCGGGGTCATTCAGCCTCGCGCGGCCAGCGGCGATCGCCGCAGCTAAGTTCTCGCCCGCGTCCACCTCAATACGCTCAACCCAATCGTCCCGGCCCATGTTTTTGAGACCCAGCGCGCAGGCTTGTGCAGAGCCAGTGCCACCACCATCGCGGGCAATCGTGCGGTTCACTTTCTCCCACCAGGCGGCGCACTTGGCCTTGCCCACGTTGACGGCTTCCGAAAATGCAGCGTGCTCGGCCATCCAGACATTGATGGTCGAGCGGGCCACGCCGATTTCTGCCGCAAATGACGTGAGGCTCGCGCCCTCTGCCATGTGTGCAATTACCTCGTCACAATAAGCATCAGAATAGGTTGACGGACGGCCAGCCATCACGCCTCCCCCCTCGCCTGCCACCCGGCCCACACCAGTTCCGCAATGAAATCCTGCACGCTAAGCCCTTCCGCTCTTGCCGCTTTGGCAAACATCTCGCCGACCGTTTCCTCGTGTCGTTTTCTCACCGCTCGTTGCTGGACGTAAGACACCGACACAGACGGCATTGACGCGGGGCGCGGTCTTGTGCGCCAGTGAGGTGCCTTGGTCTTGACCGGCGCAGTGCTCTTGCCCGTTGCTGTCACAGTGATCCGCCTTTCGCGCTGATAGCGTTCGACTTGAATCAGGCCCGCCCTTTCGAGGCGCTTGATGATGTTGACGGTGGTGGCGTGGGCAGCGCCTGTGACTTCGTAGAGATCGTCGGCGGTCGGCGCGCGCTCGTTAGACGCGACGCGCTGCTCGATCAGCGCCATCGCGCTATGATCCCACGGTTGGAGTGTTACAGATGCCCGCCCCATGTCATCCGTCCTTTCGTGCCTCAGTGCAGAGCCTAAGAAACCGACAGAACCTCGCAGTCGGGAAACGCCTGCTTGACCGCGATTAAAGCCCCGTAGGCGGCAACCATCGTCGCAACCTCGTCAGGGGTCACGAATGTCACGCGATGCCCGTCCTTGAGCCTTAAACGGCTATCCTTGGGCGGTGCCGTGCCGATAGCGACAACCGCGCCGGTCTTGGGGTCCGTTCCATACATGAAAGCATCGTCCGGCTCGTCGAGCGCGATCATGCGCTGCGTCGCCGCTGCCCACCCTCGCTGCATTGCCTCGCCCTGCAATGCGGCGTCGCGATCGAACATCGCCCGGTCGAACAGTTCGCGCTGCTCTTCGAGGCGCTGGTAGAGATGCGGATCGACGCGCTGCAATGACGACAAGCGCCACCGGCCAAGGAACACCTGTTCGGCAAGGATTGCGGCTTCGACAGGTTCGGGGAGGGTCATAGGATTTCACCCCGCTCTTTTGCGTCGTGTGTCATCATGGCGAGGCGCGCAGCCAGATAGGCCCGCTCCATTGCACCCGCTTGAGCGCGGAGATTGGCACAGGCATCGAAAAATAAATCCAACTGCTTTTTGAAACGGCCCGCCAAATCCGGATCGACAACATCCAGCTTTTCAGAGTTCCAGTAAAATTCACGTCGGGCCTCTTCAACCCGCTTTAGGGCGTGCAGCGTCTCATCCATTTTTCATGATCCTTTTGCGGTGATTTGATTTGGTCGCGTCCACTGGACGACTGGGCATGTGGCCGACAGCACTTTCGCGCGCGCGTATCCCCCCTATATACGTTTCCCTATTTACCCTCTTTTTTCCTCTTATTATTAATTGAAGAAAAGAAGTGCTGTAGTGCTGTAGAGAGAACCTGGGACACTGAAAACAAACGATAATTTGGCACAGCACATTGAAATTGCTTTCTGCTGTTACAGCACATTGTTGTGCAGTCCGTTGCAAAGTGAAACCGTCCACAGCAGAACGAAGTGCTGTGACAGCACATGCACAGCACATTGATGCACTAAAGTGCTGTTCACTTTTGTTCCGGTTCAAAATACCGTCCTCCCTTTTCTTTCGGGAGCCGCGTGTTCCTTGTTGACAAGAGCCTCGTCGGTGCTGGTTTTGCTGCCTTCGCCCCATCGACTGTCTTTGTGAGTCCGCCACGCGATGAGGCCTGCCTGGTTGAGCGAGACACCGATAAGATAGCGCTGCCCTTGGGCGTCTGTTGTTTCCGAATTGCGCGGATCATACCCCGGCATCATCTTGCAGAGACGAGGGAAGAACCCGCGTCCCGACCACGGCTTTTGGTCCGCGCCGTATTCCTGCGACCACCACCCGTTCATGCTGGCGAGAAGATCAGGACGCGAAACTTTGAACGAGGGGTCGAAATCGACGCACTCTTCGCGCCACGAACCGACAGGATTATTGTCTGCCTCAAAGCCGCGTCGCGCTTCGGTCATGGCGCGCGGGGGATCGTAAAACCCCCGCAGTTTGAGCCGCTTCCAACCCTCGATGGCCCACCACAGGATGCCGTCGATATCCTCTGCGACGATCTTTTCGGCGATGCTGTTGTATCCGACCGGCTCCGGTGCCGTTTCGGGGCGCTCACAGGTGCAGGGAACGATCAGCGAGCGGTTATAAACTGCCGACGACTGGTCACGCACACGGGGCAGGCTGTTGGCGGTTAGCATGACGGGAAAGCCGAACGCCGTCTCGACGTTTTTGCCGCCCTTGCACTCGACGGACTCACCCTCGCCGGTCACAATTTTCTTATAGCGGTCGGCATCGAGGTATTCCCCCTCGCCAATAGCATCGTCGGCGATCCAGCCACGCTTGCCAAGGAACGGCTCAAGCCCGAACCGGCCTTCGATCTGGCGCACGCTGGCATTCGACACATTCTTTGCCCCGAGCAGCCCGCGCGCGACGATGGCGATCTGCGTCTTTCCGGTTCTGGACGGGCCGTGCGCGATAAGCCCCATCTTGAACGGACGCGCCTTTTCGGTGACGAGTGCCGCCCCGAACCATTCCTGCAACGTGTCTATGAAGCCGACTGCGTCCGGCCCCTTGTCCGCGAACGTGTCGGCAAGAAATTGAAGCCATGTCGGGCAAGCCGCGCCCTCAGTGATCGAAGCGGCCACTTTCCAACGTGCGTAATGCTCGGGCGAATGCGGTTGCCGTTCGCCGGTATCGGCATCTATCGCGCCGTTCGCTGCGATGATCAGACAATGCTTGTCGAACTCGACATTGTGAACTTCAAGCTCGGGGCATTCCATGACGTAGCGATAGGCTGCGTTGAGCGTCGATGTCGTCGGAGCGGCTGTGAAAGCCCGACACGCGCGCTGGATCATGATGCGGATGCGTTGCTCGAACTGCGGCGACCACTTTTCCCAAACGCCGCCAGAATACGCCCATGTATCCCCCTGCGAGTGCATGATCGGTCCAATGGACGACTGCCATTCGGCAATGACGGCTTCTGCAATCGCCACGACCTTGACTTGTTTTTCGTCCGGGTCGCTCTTGGGCGCACGCTTCGCCCGTTCGGCTTCCATGTCATGGACGACAGCTAGGGCATTGTTGCCGGACACTTGCGGCACCGAAGCAGGCTTCTCACGCGGCTTGTCAAAGCCCTTGGCGCGCGCGCTGGCGACCATCTTGCGGATCGCCCGCTCTTCGGCGTTCCAGTTCCAGCGAGCATCGCCTGGTGCGGCGGACTCGGTTGCCCGCAGCACGGTATCGACGATTTCATCCTCGTCATGCCCGCGCGCCAGCATGGCCGCAGTGACGCGCAGCTGCGTCTCATGAATGTTGCCGTCGCCCATTGCAGCGAGCGCGGCCTCAACGTCCAGCGCCGGGTTGTAACCGGCCTCGCGTGCGTAGCGGGTAAAAGGATCGTCTTCGACAACGGCACGGGCGGCGGGGGTCTTACCGTGCAGCAGGGCGCGCTGGTCCGCCAGCCATTCGCAAAGCTGCTCGAAGTCATAGACGCGGCCCGTTTCGGTTAATACCTTCGCCTCGAAGGGCTGTCCGTCGTAGATCGCCAGCGTTGCGGGCTTGGTGTTGAGCGTCCCAGGCAGACGCATGATCCGCGCCAGCTCAGCGCATTGCGTGTCTCCCGCCAGAACGTGCGCCAACGCACGCAGTGCATCGGTAGCGGCTTGCCGCATGGCAGAACCCGGTGCGACCGCCACAGCCTCTTCTAATATCCAATAGGCATGAAGCCCCCCGCCCGAATTGACGATGATCGACGGTGGCACGGGAAGGCCCGCCAACGTGTCGAGAACGACTTGCCCGGATA
This sequence comes from Sphingomonadales bacterium, assembly GCA_031425075.1. Lineage (GTDB taxonomy): Bacteria > Pseudomonadota > Alphaproteobacteria > Sphingomonadales > Sphingomonadaceae > Aquisediminimonas. The sequence continues at coordinate 2,275 of JANPIQ010000176.1, read as the reverse complement.
GCTCTTGCTTGGCGCAGTCTATATCGACCCAAAGTGCGGGGCATTCGGCGACGGTTTCGAGATTGCCCGATTTTACGCCGGTCGCGCGGGTGCAGACACCGAAATATACACCTAGTCCATCGCCATCCTTACGCTCGCAGAACGCAATGCGCTCGGCGTCGGTCGTCGTCATGATCGACGCAGCGCCAGTCGCGCCCTTGACATTCGGACACGCGCGCAGCTCGACCGCATGTTCCGTCGCGTGAAAAATCGACGCAAGGAAACTGGTTGCGGCGCTGTAATCTTTATCGCGCACCAATGGCCTCCTTGACTTTGAAGAATACGCTCGTCTCAGGCGGCAACGGATCATCGAGCGCGGCAAAGCCGTTCGCACGATTGAGCTTGTCGCAACGCGCCGCGACGAGGCGCAGGGCGTAATGCTTCACGTCCTGGGTAGCGTCGGGAAGCCATGACTCGGCAATGCCTGAGACGATTTCGCGCGGGTCGCTCTGCTTGCGCAGCCATGCCGAAAACCGGATCAGGCGCGGTTCGGAAGCCAGCGTCTCGATATTCACATTGCGCCGCGCGATGCGATAATTGCGGGTCAGGCGCTGCTTTTCCTCCATGCGAAGGTCGAGCTTTGTTTTCGGCTTTTCCGCCTTCGCCTGCTTGCGCTGCACCGATAGCGGAATCGCGGTTGCCGCATATTGTGCGAACAAGTCGGTCATGCAGCCTGCTCCAGCAACGGAGCGCCGGACGCGCGCAGGAAAGCGACAGCGGATTCAACCGACCGGAAAGCGCCGCAGGGAAAACCCGCCCTGTGCAGCCAATTCAGCCAGTCGATTTGCTCAGGCGACAATGAGCCTGTGCGCGACTTCATTTCGATAAACGCGATACCGCCCGGCCAGATTGCCAGCAGGTCGGGGAAACCCTTGCTCATTCCCTCTTGCTTGGCGCGCATGGCGGCCCATTGCGTGCGCTTGGCCCCGTTCGGCGTAGCGACGAGCCGCACAGCGGGCGCGACCATGCGGATGCGGTTGCGCAGCCTCACTTGGATAGCAAATTCATCGCCCTCATCGGCGGCGCTGGGCGGATCGCAGGGGAACAGGTATTTCACGCCCGCGCCTCCCGAATAACCCGCGCGACAGCATCGACGGGCACCTTCTTGATTGTGGCGATCTGCAACGCGAGGCGTTCGACCGGCGTTGTGACAGCGCGGGCCATGCGCTCGATGTCGCGGTAATCGCGGTCAGTTAGGGTGCGGGTCACACGCCCCCCGAATAAAAGCCCGTGTCAGCGTTAGCCAACACGGCAGTGGCTGCCGGGTGAGACGGAACGGCAGTGGGAGGGGTGTTGACGAGCGGGTCACGGGCAACAGCCTTGCGCAACCGTGTGGACCAGCCTTGGCGAGCAGCTCGAGACTGCCGCGCGCGCTCAGCTTGCCGAGCCGCCCGTGTCGCCCGCATTTCACGGTGCCACAGGTCGAGCTCCATCGCGCGGTCGGATGCGGCGAGAATATCGAGCAACGGCGCGTCGGTGCGCTTGGTGGCGGTGCGGGGCGCGTGACAGCACGGGCATGTGCGGCGGGCGTCGATCATGCCGCACCCCGCCGATAACCATGCTGCCGCTTCCAGTCGCGAACACGGGTGTTCCAGGCTATCCACTCGCGCGTCTGTGCGACGTGCGGCATCTCGACGGGGCGCAGGGCTATCGGGCGAGAGGGGGTGACGACGAATGTCATGCTGCCCGCCGGTTCTGACGGGCGACAATCGCCGCATAGCCGCGCACAACAGGACGGGCCGCGTCGGCAAGGTTCGCTTCATCGCGGGGTGTCGGCGTCCCCTTAGCGACGAGCCGCATATGCTTGGCGTGAAGGTCCGCGCCGTCTGCGAGCAACGCCGCCTCGTCGCTCGGGTCAACGTCGGTCGGCACAATCTGGAACCCGTATGCCGCAAAAGTCTCGTCCAGCGCGGACGGATCGACGAGCAGCGCGTCGAACAATGCCTTGGCATCCGGCACCGACCCGTTGAACACCTTGTCGAGCGCGCGCGTCGAGCGGCCCATGCGATCAGCGAGCGTCCCGCGACCGATCTTGGCAGCCACGCGCGCAAGTCCCGCCACGATCAGCGCATGGAACCGCGCGTCGTTAATTGGTTGCGCTTTCGGAACGACAGTGCCGAACAGGTCAGGCATCTCCACCCCCATGCTCAACCCGCTCGTCCGCCCCGTCCATAAACATGCAGCAATCAGGGCCACCGTCGCGGGCGGTGCATGGCAGGACGCCTTCACGAACCAA
>JANPIQ010000175.1:0-23126 GCA_031425075.1 Sphingomonadales bacterium | reverse complement strand
CTGCGGACAGGAGACGCCGTGGGTGCAGGCGGGCTAATCCTGATCGATGATTGCACCGATCCGTTCTCGGTCGAAGCCGTCCGCGCGAGCATGGGCGCGGTGTTCACCCAAGCGATTGCCCAAGCACGCTGGGAAGAGTTCTTGCCGTGGCTGCGGAGCGGCAAAGGCCAGTTGATCGGCACCAGCCTGAAAGCGACGCACGACTATCAGGAGCCGCGCTACGCCGCGCCTGCGTTCCTACTGGTCGGAAATGAATCGCAGGGGCTGCCAGCGGATTACGAAGCAGAGTGCGATCTGCTCGTCAAAATGCCGATGATGGGCAAAGCTGATAGCCTCAACGCCGCCATGGCAACAGCGGTAATGGCGTATGAGCTGCTCAATCAGCGGCGGCGTTAGGCCGGTTCAAATGCAATCTCGTCAGCAGTTTTCAGTGTCGCAAAACTTCCGCTCAGAAGATCATTGTGGTGCGCAATGATCTGATCAGCGGCGAGCAATGCGGTGCCAAACGTCGTATGCGCATCCGACACAAGGGTGATCTGCACGCCACGCTCAACTGCCGCCCGCACAAAACTATCCACGCAATACTGCGTCTGCATGCCGCAAACGGCGACATGACGAAGATCGAAGCCATCGATGTGCTGTGCAAGCTCGGTATCCTGAAACGCATTGCAATGCCGTTTTACGACAACGCAATCATCCGGACGTGGCGACAATGCCGGATGGAATCCGAAGCCGGGGCTATCACTGGCCAGCGGATGCCCGCTCTCTCCGTCATGCTGGACATAACCAACCGGAACTTGCGACTCCCGCGCACTCTCGATCAAAGCGGCGATACGATCCACGACCGCTTCACCGTCAAACGGTTGCATTTCGGGAAATGAGAACATGCCCTGCTGCACGTCGATGATAACCAAAGCCTGAGGGTTCACATCAATCACCCCCACCTTGTGCCACCAGCTTGACCAACGGCCTTGCAGCCTGATCGACCACCGGCAGCGCCTCGATGACCTTCCCGCCAGTATCGATGTTCAAATCTTCGAAGCGTTTGGCTTGTGACATCACTTGCGATTCAAGACTGCCGACCATCGCATTATAGGCGGAAACCGCTGTATCAAGATTCTTGCCCATCCGCCCAACATGGCCGCCCATCGTTGCCAACCGTGCGTAGAGTTCCTTGCCGAGCTCGGCGATCTCACGCGCTTGGCCCGCCATTTTCTCCTGCTTCCACACCGCCGACACCGTGCGCGCAATTGCGATCAGGTTCGTGGGCGTCGCCAGTAAAACGCGTTTGGCGAAGGCAAATTCCCACAAATCGACATCCTGTTCGAGTGCTGCCGACAGGAAATGTTCGCCGGGCACGAACATGATTACATAATCGGGCGTATCATCGAATTGATCCTGATACGCTTTGTTGCCCAGCGCGTTGACATGCGCCTTCATCGCAGCGGCGTGCGCGACCAGCGATGCCGCGCGGCCGCTATCGTCGCCTGCGTCGAACGCGTCTTGATACGCATTGAGCGACACTTTGGCATCGACGACAAGATTGCGCCCCCCGGGAACGCGGATGATGACATCGGGGCGCAACCGCCCTTCGCCCGCCTCCATGCTGACTTCGGTCTGGAAATCGGCATGTTCGGAAAGCCCGCACGATTCGAGCACATTGCGCAACTGCTGTTCGCCCCAGCGGCCCCGCGCCTTAGGGGCGTTGCGGAGCGAATTGCCGAGCCGTGCGGCTTCACTCCGGATTGATTCGTTGCTCGCGCGGAGCGAATCCATCAGGCCGTGGAGATTGCCGAACGCCTCGACCCGCTCTTTCTCGACCTTGCCCACCGCCTCTTCATATTGCTTGAGCCGATCATGCACCGGCTGGATCAGCGCCTTGATCCCCTGCCCCGTCGTTTCCTCGGCCTGTTTGAACCGCGCATCGGCGCGTTCGAGAAACTGGCGCTGCGCGTCCGCCAGCAACTTGCCGCCAACTTCGGCGAACTGCGCCGTCAACGCGTCCTTAGCCTCCTGCAATCCGGCGAGCTGTGCGGCAAACGCCTCCTCGCGCGCGGCACTGTCGGCCTCGATCCGCGCCAAAGCGAGTCTGGTTTCGTCCCGCTCTGCCCTCAACGCATCACGATCGAGCGCAGTCTGCGCAAGATCGGCAGCCGACGCCTTGAACTTTTCCAGAGCCGCCTCACGCTCGGCCCGCAACGCTGCTCCCGATCTCCCGCCAAGCAACCAGCCGATAAGGCCGCCTGCTGCCAAAGCGCACAATCCCACGATCGAAAGCGTCATGTCCATGGGGAGAACATAGCTTGAACAGCGAAGTGCGCAACCCCGATTGTCAGACTTGGGCCCAGTCGCTGCGCTTATACCCCATAGCATAGAGCAGCACGCTGAGATCGCCATGACGCACAGCGGCGTCCGCTGCCGCGACTGCCTTTGGCTTGGCATGATACGCAACGCCCAGGCCCGCCGCCGCGATCATCGGAATGTCATTGGCGCCGTCGCCGATCGCCATCGCTTCATCGATGCTGAGATTGCGCGCTTCGAGTGTAGCGAGCAGCGTTTCACGCTTGGCTGCGGCCCCGACGATGTCGCCGACAAGGTTGCCATCAAGACGATCGCCCGAACGGCCAAGCGTGTTGGCGACCACCCGATCAAACCCGATCTCACGCCCGACAGGCTCGGCAAAATCGAGGAAGCCGCCGGAAACCATCACGGCATATCCGCCATGCGCACGGTGCGTGGCGATCAGCGTCTCCGCTCCCGGCGTGATCCGCACCCGTTCGGACAGGCACTGCGACAAAGTCGCGACCGGCAACCCCTCGAGCAGCGCAACCCGCTGGCGCAGCGCGGCTTCGAAATCGAGCTCTCCGCGCATCGCAGCCTCGGTGATCGCAGCGATCTGAGGCTTGATCCCGGCATAATCGGCGAGTTCGTCGATACATTCGATGGTGATCATCGTCGAATCCATGTCAGCGACGATCAGCGAGCGACGCCGCATCGCGCTTGATTGAACGATGACGTCCATCTGGATCGGCAATGCCTCGATCGCCGCGCGCGCAGCCCTGGCATTGCCCGAGAAGGCAATATCCGCCGCCGAACGCTGCTCGATCCACGATGACGTCAAGGCGTCACACCCAGCGCCTGCGAGGGCATCCTCGGCCGCCGAAATATCGCCTGGCGTCAGCGCATTCTCTGCTACGAGAGTCGCGATGAGCACGGGTAAGCCTCCTCTGGTCGTGATTGCCGGGCCAACGGCGAGCGGCAAGTCGGCGCTGGCCCTTGCCCTGTCAAGACTGCTGCCTGCAACGATCATCAATGCCGATGCAAGTCAACTTTATCGCGATCTGCGGATTGTCACGGCGCGGCCTTCAGTCACGGAGGAGGCACAGGCCCCGCACCGGCTGTTCGGCGTGCTCGATGGGGCAGAAGCCATGTCTGCGGCCGATTGGGCTGCGCTTGCAAAGAATGCGATAGACGAGGCGCATAGCAGTGGTCGCACCCCGATCCTCGTTGGCGGAACCGGGCTTTACATCCGCACGCTGTTCGATGGCATTGCCCCTGTTCCGCCGATCGATCCAGCCGTGCGCCAACAGGTTCGCGCGCTCGATCCCGAAGTGGCGCGCGATCAGCTGGCCAAACACGATACTGAGCGCGCCGTGAGGATCGATGCCAATGATCGGGCACGGATTGCCCGGTCGCTAGAGGTCGTGCTGTCCACCGGCCGCACGCTGGCGGACTGGCAGTCGGAACGCATAGGCGGGATCGCCGAGAAGGTTGCGGTGACGGGAATTGTCCTGCTGCCGCCACGTGAATGGCTGCGCGCGCGCTGCGATGCGCGGTTTGACGCGATGCTCGCCAATGGTGCGATTGGCGAGGTTGATGCGCTGCTGGCACGCGGGCTCCCTGCGACTGCCCCCGTCATGAAAGCCATCGGCGTACCGCAAATCGCCTCGATGCTCGAAGATCCCTCGACCCGAACCACTCGAACTGCCGAGGGCAAGGCGCGCACGCGGCAATATGCCAAGCGCCAATATACCTGGTTTCGCAACCAGCTTCCTGCGCACTGGTCACAAATTGAAACGCAATTAGATAGTGATCAAGCTGATCAATTCGCAATTATATTACGTGACATGGTGTTGACACGCTAGTTTGTTACGCCTAGCGCGCCTGCCTTGCCAATTCCCTTGTGCGGTGCAACAGGCCCCGCCAAATTGTAGCGAAGTGACTGCCATGCCCAAGGAACTTTCCGGAGCCGACATTTTGATCGAGGCGTTGTGCGATCTCGGGGTCGAGGTCATTTTCGGCTATCCCGGCGGCGCGGTCCTCCCGATCTACGACGCGATTTTCAAGCAGACTCGCATCAAGCACATCTTGGTACGGCATGAACAAGCCGCGACTCACGCGGCCGAAGGCTATGCGCGATCAACTGGCAAGCCCGGCGTCGTGCTCGTCACGTCAGGGCCAGGCGCGACAAACGCCGTTACCGGCATCACCGATGCGCTGATGGATTCGATCCCGATGATCGTGATTACCGGGCAGGTCGCGACGCATCTGATCGGATCGGATGCATTTCAGGAGGCCGATACCGTCGGCATCACGCGGCATTGCACCAAGCATAATTACCTCGTGAAATCGCCTGTGCAGCTTGGTGACATCATTCACGAGGCGTTTCACATCGCAACGACCGGACGTCCCGGGCCGGTGGTGGTCGATATTCCCAAGGACGTTCAGGTCGCGACAGCTCCATATCGCAAGCCGGGAAAAATCGAGCATAAAAGCTACAAGCCAGCGCTGAAGGGCGATCTCAAGCTGATCGAAGCGGCGGTCGAAATGCTTGCGGCGGCGGAACGTCCCATCCTGTATACAGGGGGCGGCGTGATCAATGCGGGTCCGCAGGCCAGCATGATCCTGCGCGAACTTGCGCGGATCAGCGGCGCACCAGTCACCTCGACGCTAATGGGACTTGGCGCCTATCCTGCATCGGGCGATGCGTGGCTCGGCATGCTCGGCATGCACGGGACGTATGAGGCCAATTGGGCGATGAATCAGGCCGATCTGATCCTGTGCCTTGGCGCGCGGTTCGATGATCGCGTGACGGGGCGGCTCGATGCATTCGCGCCCAAGGCCCGCAAGATCCACATCGATATCGACCGCAGCTCGATCAACAAAACCGTCCGCGCCGATCTCGGCATCGTCGGCGATGTCGGGCGCGTGATGGAGGACATGGTCAAAATCTGGAAGGCGCGCGCGCACCAGAAAGCCGACCTTGCTCCGTGGTGGAAACGCATTGATGAGTGGCGTGCGAAAAAATCGCTCGCCTATCCTGCTTCGACAACCGAGATCATGCCTCAGGAAGCGGTAGCGGCGCTCTACCGCGCGACGCACAAGCGCAAGCCGATCATCACCACCGAAGTCGGCCAGCACCAGATGTGGGCCGCGCAGCATTTCCATTTCGACGATCCCAACAAATGGCTGACGAGCGGCGGTCTCGGCACGATGGGCTATGGCCTGCCCGCTGCGATAGGCGCGCAGCTCGGCAATCCCAATGCTCTGGTGATCGACATTGCCGGCGAAGCCTCGATCCAGATGAACATCCAGGAGCTGGCCACTGCGACGCAATACCGGCTGCCAGTCAAGATTTTCATCCTTAACAACGAATATATGGGCATGGTCCGTCAGTGGCAGGAGCTGACCTATTCGAGCCGCTATTCGGAAAGTTACAGCGACTCGCTCCCCGATTTTGTGAAGCTTGGCGAAGCCTATGGCTGGAAGGGCATCCGCATCGAGAATATGGACGGGCTTGAGGGCGGCATTCAGGCAATGCTCGATCATGACGGGCCGGTGATCGTCGATTGCATGGTCGCAAAACTTGCCAATTGCTTCCCGATGATCCCGAGCGGCGCAAGCCATGTCGAAATGTTGCTCGATCCGAGCATGGTCACCGGCGAAATGTCCGACGAAGCCAAGGCGCTGGTGTGATGCACAACAAGCAAGGGGCACAAGAGCGGCACACGCTCTCCGTCACCGTGTCGAACGAACCCGGCGTCCTCGCGCGGATTGCGGGGATGTTTTCGGCGCGCGGCTATAATATCGAAAGTCTGACCGTCGCTGACATCACCGAGGATGACGCGGTCAGCCGGATCACAATCGTTACCGTCGGCACTTCGGCTGTCATCGAACAGGTGGTCGCGCAGCTCGACCGGATGGTGCCGGTGCACAAGGTTACCGACCTGACACTGCTCGGCGATCATGTCGAACGTGAACTCGCGCTGGTGAAGGTGGCGGGCAGTGGAGAACACCGGATCGAGGCGCTGCGGCTCGCCGAAGTGTTCCGCGCAGGCGTTGTCGATACGACCATCGGCAGCTTCGTGTTCGAAGTGACCGGCGCGAGCACAAAGATCGACCGCTTTGTCGAACTCATGGGCGAAATCGGCCTCGTCGAAGTCGCGCGGACCGGCATCGTCGCGATGGCGCGGGGCAAGGAAGCGGTTTGAATTCCAAAACATCGGGGAACAAAAATGCGTGTCTATTATGATCGTGATGCCGATCTAAAACTGATCGAAAACAAGAAAATCGCAGTTCTCGGCTATGGCAGCCAAGGCCATGCCCATGCGCAGAATCTCCGCGATGCGGGCGTCAAGGATGTCGCGATTGCGCTCCGGGCCGGTTCGGCGACAGCGAAGAAGGCTGAAGAGGCCGGGTTCAAAGTGTTGTCGAACGTCGATGCCGCGGCGTGGGCAGACATCATCATGGTCCTCGCGCCCGATGAACATCAGGCCGCGATCTATGCCGATGATCTCCACGCCAACATGAAGCAGGGTGCCACGCTCGCCTTTGCGCATGGCCTCAACGTCCATTTCGGGCTGATCGAGCCACGCGCCGATCTCGATGTCATCATGATTGCGCCAAAGGGTCCGGGCCACACCGTCCGCAGTGAATATCAAAAGGGCGGCGGCGTGCCGTGCCTGATCGCGATCCATCAGGATGCAAGCGGCAACGCGCACGACATCGCGCTTGCCTATGCGAGCGGCGTCGGCGGCGGGCGCAGCGGGATCATCGAAACTAATTTCCGCGAAGAATGCGAAACCGATCTGTTCGGCGAACAGGCGGTGCTGTGCGGCGGGATCACGCATCTGATCCAGGCCGGGTTCGAAACGCTGACCGAGGCAGGCTACGCGCCCGAGATGGCGTATTTCGAATGCCTCCACGAAACCAAGCTGATCGTCGATCTGCTTTATGAAGGCGGCATCGCCAACATGCGCTATTCGATCAGCAATACCGCCGAATATGGCGATATCAAAACCGGCCCGCGGATCATCACGCCCGAAACCAAGGCCGAAATGAAGCGCGTGCTGGCGGACATTCAGTCTGGCCGCTTCGTCAAGGATTTCGTCCTCGACAATCGCGCCGGACAGCCTGAGCTTAAGGCCAGCCGCAAAGCAGCCGCCGCGCACCCCATCGAAAAGGTCGGCAGCGAACTCCGCGCGATGATGCCGTGGATCGCCAAGAACAAGCTTGTGGACAAGGCGAAGAACTGATGCAGGCTGCCGGGACTGCAACCAGACCAGGCATTGTTTGGGTGCAATATCTGCGCGGAATTGCAGCACTGTTGGTGGTGGTGCATCATGCCCGAAATGACCATCAATGGCTGTACAACCCATTGTCTGGGCTCGATTTCGGGGCCGCTGGAGTTGATATTTTTTTCGTGATCAGCGGTTTTATTATGTTTACCGCTGCGCGTGACGAGCCAGTGCAGGAATTTTTCAAGCGGCGGATTATCCGGATCGTTCCGTTATACTGGGCCGCCACTGCGGTTATGGCCGTCAACGACTGGGCTGATGGCAATCTGACTTTTGCGGCGCTGGCCAAATCACTATTCTTCGTTCCTTATGCCAACCCGAACGCCAATGGTGCCATCTGGCCAATTCTTGTACCGGGATGGACGCTCAATTTCGAAATGTTCTTCTACTTCCTATTTGGACTCAGCCTTGTCTTGCGCCGCCCTGTTTGGTCGCTGACGCTGGTTATTTGCGGATTGGCTGCGCTAGGCCTTTCAGTCACGCCGGACGATCCAATACTAAAAACCTATACTAGCGCGCTCATGCTTGAATTTTTAGCCGGTGTCTGGTTGGGCGTAGCATACACCCGGTTCGATTTTTCGCGTTTCGCAATCCTGTTACCGATCGGGTTTGCGATACTATTGTCATCCGATTGGCTGGCTTGGGTGCGTGCGTTCGAGATTATGCTGCCATCTGTGATGATCGTGGCAGGGGCACTGGGCCTTGAGCAAAGAGGGGTTGGGAGGCATTTCAACATGCTCAAGCTGATCGGCGATGCAAGCTACTCGATCTATATCTTCCACACTATAATGATCGCTGTAGTAGTCAGACTATACCAGTACGTGCCTCTGACGGGTTTTATGCAGTTTATTGGGCTTTTTGTCATAGTCATGTTGGTCTCGACGATTGGCGGATTGATCATTCATCATTTGGTCGAACGTCCGGTAACCCGGGCGTTGAGCAACCGATTTTCCCGCCGCAACATGGACAAAAGCGCTGCGCCAGCCTGAAGCGGTAGTATTGGCCCGTGCCGCCACCTAAACGTGCATCAAGGCTAGACAATTGACACTGATAGAGCGTGAGCCGACACGGGTCACCCTGACCACCTTGCGGAGTCGCCCCCATGAACAAAGCCTTTTTGCTCGCCCTTCCCCTCCTCGCCGCGCCGTTGATTGCGCAGATGCCGACCGAAGCGCCTGGCAAGGTCGATGCATCGCGCGTCATCGCAGGCAACTACACGGTCGAAAAAACGCATGCGCAGATCCGCTGGTCGGTGAGTCATTTCGGCTTCAACGATTATTTCGGGCTGTTCGGCGAACCCACAGGCACGCTGAGCCTCGATCCCAAAAATCCCAACGCCGCGCAGGTGAGCATCGATATCCCGATCAACTCGGTCGCGACCTCGAGCAAAGGGTTGACCGAACATCTGCTCCGCCCCGGCAAGGTTGGTGGCAAGGCCGATTTCTTCGATGTCGCCGCGCATCCATCGGCAAAGTTCGTCTCGACCAGCGTGATGGCTGACGGAATGAACGCGAAGATCATGGGCAATCTGACGCTCAACGGCGTCACTAAGCCAGTGACGCTCGATACAAAGTTTTCGGGCGCGGGAATGAACCCTTTTCGCAAAAAGGATACCGTCGGCTTTCACGCGACAACCAAGATCAAGCGGAGCGACTGGGGCATCACCACTGCGCTGCCGCTGGTCGCTGATGAGGTGACGCTCGATATTTCGGTGGCGTTCGAAAAGGCGTAAGTGTTGCCCGCCCTCACCCGCCGCGTTAGCACGCGTGTCGACCTCTCCCGCAAGGGGAGAGGGGGTAGTGGAGCAAGCGAAAACACCTCTCCCCTTGAGGGAGAGGTCGACACGCGCGTTAGGGCGGCGGGTGAGGGGTGCTAACGCATCAACGCAAAGCACTTCCGCAATTCGCGCACGAATGCCTCGGGCTGCTCCCATGCGGCAAAATGCCCGCCACGCTCCATCTGGCCCCAATGGACGATGTTGGTCAGCGTGCGTTCGGCCCAGCGGCGCGAGGGGCGAAAGATTTCTCGTGGGTATTGGCTCACGCCCGCCGGCAGCGACACCGGCACAGGCCCGGCACCGCTAAAGCTTTCCCAGTACAGCCGCGCCGATGATGCCGCGTTGCCCGGCAGCCAGTACAGCATGATATTATCGAGCATCTCATCCATGGTCAGCGCATCTTCGGGCGCGCCCCGATTGTCGGTCCAGGCAAATAGCTTCTCGTAAATCCACGCCGCCTGGCCTGCAGGCGAATCGGCGAGCGCGTAGCCCAGGGTTTGCGGGCGGGTCGATTGCTGCTTCGAATAGCCCGAATCCCAATCACGATAGAATTGCATGCCTGCCAGCCCATCCTTCTCAGCCTCGGTCAGGCTCGCCATCTCCTCGGGCAGCGGCGCGCCCATCGGCATGTTGACGTGGATGCCGATGCAGCCATCGGATTCAAGTGCGCCGATGGCATGAGTAACCATAGACCCCCAGTCGCCGCCTTGCGCCACCCAGCGTGTGTGGCCAAGCCGTGCCATCAACTGCCCCCACGCCGCGCCGATCTTTTGGACACTCCAGCCGATCGTCGCCGGCTTGTCCGAAAAGCCATATCCCGGAAGTGAGGGCACGATGACTTCGAATGCATCCTCTGCCCGGCCGCAGTGCGCAACCGGATCGGTCAGCGGGCCGATGACCTTCATAAACTCGATCACCGATCCCGGCCAGCCATGCGTGAGGATGAGCGGCATGGCGTTCGGCTCGGGCGAGCGGACGTGTAGAAAATGAATGCCAAGCCCGTCGATTTCGGTCTTGAACTGCGGATACGCATTGAGGCGCGCTTCGCACGCGCGCCAGTCATATCCGGTCCGCCAATAGTCGACGAGCGCCTGCACCTTGGCGAGCGGCGCGCCCTGGCTCCAGTCATCGACCGGCTCCTGTTCGGGCCAGCGCGTGTTCGCCAGCCGCATAGCGAGGTCATCAAGTTGCGATTGCGGGACTGCTACCGTGAAAGGCGTTATCTTTGTCATATTACCTCCAGCATCTACACCAGTCACCGTAAAATGCACCCGTCGTCAAAAGCATTCGATCGATGTTGAACCAATGATCGCCCAATACGTTGGGCAAGCATCGCGGATCGAATGCCCGGCATGGGTCGGGCACGCTGCGCGTGAATGGAGAGTATATCATGGACAATCAATATTCGGGCACCGGCGCAACGTCGCAGAATTGGTCATCGGGCGATAATGGGGTCGTATCGGCAGTGTTCGATACCGATGACGAGGCGCGTGACGCAATTTCCGCCCTGCGCGCCGAGGGCATCGACGATGCGTCGCTGTCGCTCATCACGCAGCGCCGGGGAACCACGACGACCGCCACCGCCGACGGCGATGTGATCGACGAGGAACATGGCAGTATCATGCGGGGCATTCTTGGCGGAAGCGCTCTTGGTGCAGGTCTGGGCGTTGCCGCGCTCGCCATTCCGGGCGTGGGCCCGCTGGTTGCAGCAGGCGCAATCGCCGCAGCCGCCGTCCCCGAAGCCGTGGCGATAGGTGCAGTCGCAGGTGCGGCGCTTGGCACAGCGAACGAAACGTTGAAAAAGCACGGGATGAGCGACGAAGACGCGTCTTACTACGGCGACAAGCTGAAAAGTTCGGGCAGTGTCCTTGTGACTGTGAATCCGCACGGGCAGGCCAGCCAACAACGCGTACAGCAAATACTGAACTCCAATGGCGGTCACAACGCGGCCCAGCCCCGCATGTAACCGGTGGCAAGGCAGGGGAACGCAGTCCCCTGCCTTGCTGCTCTGCGCCCTCTGCTCTGCTCCGCCCAGACGCGGCGACCGACCGATGGAACTCAAGCGGCTCTGGACACGGCGTGCGATTGCCAGCATAGCCTTGCACGATGACACCGACAGCGGCTCTACTTCTACGACTTATGCGCCCTTAGGCGCCTGTGATGCCGCGCGGGCCACGCGCGGGCGCTGCCTAAGGTTCTCTCCCCAGTCACCTTCTTCGAGAGACGCATCATGCTGCGCGATCCATCACAAAAATACCGTCCCTTCCCGCAAATCGATCTGCCAGACCGGCAATGGCCTTCGCGCACCATAACCCAAGCCCCGCGCTGGCTTTCGACTGATATGCGCGATGGCAATCAGTCGCTGATCGACCCGATGGATGCAGAGAAAAAGACCCGGTTTTTCGATCTCCTTCTTAAAATTGGCCTTAAGGAGATCGAAGTCGGATTCCCGAGTGCTGGCGCAACCGAGTTCGATTTCATTTCGGGGCTGGTCCGTTCGGGCCGCATTCCCGACGATGTGACGGTTCAGGTGCTGACGCAGTCACGCGCCGACCTTATCCCGACGACCTTCGACAGTCTGCGCGGTGCCAAGACCGCGATCGTCCACCTTTACAACGCAATCTCGCCTGCATGGCGCAAATACGTGTTCCAGATGGATGAGGCGCAGGTGCGCGATATCGCGGTGATGGGCGCAAAATTGCTCCGTGACGAAGCTGCAAAACAGCCCGATACTGACTGGCGCTTCGAATATAGCCCCGAGACATTCTCGACCGCCGAACTCGATCTCAGCCTTGAATGTTGCGCAGCGGTGATGGACGTCCTCCAACCGACGCCCGAAAAACCGATCATCTTCAACCTGCCAGCGACAGTCGAATGCGCGACGCCCAACATCTACGCCGACCAGATCGAGTATTTCCACCGCAACATCCCCAATCGCGATGCCGTGGTGATCAGCCTTCACACACACAACGATCGCGGCACCGGCGTGGCAGCCGCCGAACTCGGGCTGATGGCGGGTGCCGACCGGGTCGAAGGCTGCCTGTTCGGCAATGGCGAGCGCACCGGCAATTGCTGCCTCGTGACCATTGCACTCAACATGTATACACAGGGGATCGACCCAGGCCTCGATTTTGCCGACATTGATGCGGTGATTAAGACAGTCGAATATTGCAATCAGTTGCCGATCCCGGCGCGGCATCCCTATGGCGGCGAACTGGTGTTCACAGCGTTTTCAGGCAGCCATCAGGACGCGATAAAGAAGGGTTTTGCTGCACAGGAGGCGAAGAACGATCCGCTGTGGGAAGTGCCGTATCTGCCGATCGATCCTGCCGATCTGGGGCGCAGTTATGAAGCCGTCATCCGCGTCAATTCTCAAAGCGGCAAAGGCGGTTTTGCCTGGGTGCTCGAACAAGATCAGGGCCTGAAACTGCCGAAAAAGATGCAGGCGCATTTCAGCCGCTATGTGCAGGATCTGGCCGATAGCGAAGGTCGCGAGTTGCAGGCGCTGGACATCTGGGAGGTGTTTCAGCGCACCTACCGCCTTGAAGGCGCGCAGCAGTTCGAACTCCTCGATTACGACGAAACCCGCGCATCGAATGGCGACCGCATCTTTACCGGAAAAATCTCGGTCGGCGGCGAGGTGCAATCGGTCAGCGGACGTGGCAATGGGCTGATCTCGTCGGTGGTTGCTACGGTGCGCGACGCCTTCGGTGTCGATCTCGATATCGCCGATTATGCCGAACACGCAATCGGCAGCGGGACAGGCGTCCGCGCTGCCGCTTATGTCGAAAGCCGTGACGCCGAAGGCAGAACCATCTGGGGCGTCGGCATCGACGAGGATATCGCGACTGCAAGCGTACGCGCCGTACTCAGTGCCGCGAACGGCGCGGCGTGAGCGAAGGGCTTACCCTTGTCGCGCGCGCCTTCAGCGTTTCGGAGGCAATGATCATTCAATCAATGCTTGCTGCAAACGGTATCGAAACGGTGTTGTTCGATCTCAACACCGTCAATCTTGACCCAGGGATGATGCTGGCGATTGGCGGCATTCGTATCATGGCGCTCGCCGAAGATGCCGATGACGCCTGGGAGATCATGAAAGATCATCAGTCAGCCGCGCCACAACCGCTGTCTTACGATCCGCATCCAATTAAGAACGGTATTTGGGCGACCATCCTAGCGCTGCTTGGCGTGCCACCCCCGGCGCGCATCAAGGCGGGCAAGGATTAGGCGGGCAGTGCCACGTCTGGATAATCGAGGATCATGGCAACAGAGCGTTCGACCATCGATAGGAACATGGCATCGCCACGCTTGGTCTGTTCGACGACCATAGACGCTGTGACCCCCATCAGGAACCCAGACACCGCCGATCGCCGCACATCGTCCCACAAGTTTATGACGTCGGCTTCGGGCACCCCGTATCCGATCAATTTGGTGCGATACCGGCCCACCAGTTCATGTTCCATCTGGCGGCGCGTCAAAAGATCGAACGACGTGCCGATATAATAACCAAGATCGCCGGCGGGCGAACCGACACCGACAGTCTGCCAATCGACAACCGCCACGGGGATCGTTTCATCTTGAAGCCGATACAGCATGTTATCCGCGCGGAAATCGCCATGTGTCAGACAGCGTACGCCTGAGCGTGACGCATTCCATTCACAGATCCGGCCAAGGAAAGCCTTTCCGACCTGATCGATCTCTGGCGTGATTTCGTGAGGATAACGATCGCAAAAGGCGGGCCATAACATTGAGAATAGCGCATCGGCGTCGAGCGGTGGCGGTACGGCCTGGGTGCCGTTCAGCCAGTCGAGCGTGTCGAGCATCGGATCGTTCCACCATGCGGCGTGGACCGCAGCTGCAGCGTCCATCGACAGTTCGGCATCTGAACGATTGGGCACTGCAAGTTGGTTTCCGGCGCGGTGCAGAATAAGATCGTGCATCACGAGCGCAAAATCATGGCTGTCTTCATCGAAATCGATGAATAAAAACTGCGGGATCGGTAGCGGCTTTTTGTCCGCAAGCTGCTGATAAAACCGGCTTTCGCGCAAATAGGTCAGGTGGGATTTGCCAGTGGCGCGGCTTAACGGGTCGGTCGAGGGAAGCTTCGCGATCAACGTTGCAGGGGCACCCAGCGATGCGTGATCATAATCGAGCGTAAGCCGGTAAGTGGCCCCAACTTGCCCGGTACCGATCGGAACCGCAACCACACCCGCCAAATCGACATCATGGCCATCGGCGTTCAACAGTTCGCCGATCCAGTCCGCCGTAAGGTCGGTTAACGTTGGAATTGCCATGCCGGGGTGCATAGCAGGCACACGATTGCAGGCAAGCCCATGCCGCCTTTGTGCAATGTCACACTTTCGCGGCCCCTTCGTTCAGCCCGCTTAGTCGGGTAGGGCTGTGCGGACCGAAAACAAGCTGTTCGACAATGCCGATACCGTCGGATCCCTGACCTTGAGGTCCATCGTGCCGGGCCATCGATAGCGCCTGAATATGGAGATGCGGCAATGCTAAGGGATCGAGGTCGCCGGGCCGTAACTCTTCGCGCTCAACCGCGAGTTCGCCTTTCCATCCGCCATGCGGCCATTCGGGATGGCCATAGCCAATCCCTTTCATCATGAAGGTCGCAAACGGCGTCCATGTCACGCGGTGGTCGCGGCCTTCTACGTCCTTGCATTCGAGCAGCATCGCCTGCGCATGGCGCGTGCCCGGCTGCCATGTCGGGACAAAGCGATCATCTGCAAGATGGATCGCGCACCCCTGCCCTGCACCATCGACCATCAGGCTGGCCCGTCTGTTCCATGGCTTGCCCGTTTCATCTTCGTTGACATGCGCAAAGAGCGAGAGGTTCGGGAAATTCGTCGGCGCCCATAGCCAGTAAAATTGTGGCATGACTTGCGGGACCACAGGTTGCGGATCGCTGGCGCCGATTTGGCGCACCCCCCAACTGCGATCGCGCGTTCCAAGACCTGAAGTGTAAGCTTCGCGCTTTCCGTCGACTTCCACCCATCCTGTCACGCGGCAATTTACCGTGAACCGCGTCAGATCCATGAACAGGCGGGGCCCGTTCCGGCGGGTAAAGCGCGGTTCCTGCACTGGGGCCGACCGGCTTTCGAAGCGCAGATCGGCAGAAATGCCGTCGTGATCGTCGACAATTAGCCGGATAATCTGGAGTGGTTCGATGATTTCGATCCGGATCGGGCCGACAACCATGTCCATCCGCTCCATATTCAGGAGCCGGGATGCATGGACGCAGTGTTGCACGCCATCGCGCACAACGCTGAAATGCGCATCGGCAATGTTCAGGTGCGGATAAACCCCGAATGCGGCGGCGCAATATCCGCTGCCATCGGGCAGATAGGCGCAAAAGAAATACCGGTCGTAGAAATTGCGGTCGGTGCCCGAAAACGCAACCGGTTCAGGCGTCTGGTGGATCGGATAATCATCGCCCTTGGTCAGCATTTGCCGTCTCCACATCGAGGTGTTTTTGAAGGAAAGCCGAAGTCTCCGCGAGCACCGGCGCCCGGCCGCGAAACGGCTTGGACAGCGCCATTGCAATATCCTCATGCCCCAGATCGTCATAGGCGCGAAATTCGACGATCGAACCGAGCCTGGTAAGTTTTTGCGCCAGCAGGATCGCGTTGCGCGGTTTTACGGTGTCATCAGAAGCACCCGTCACGACCATGACAGGCGGCGCGCTTGCGCTGGCATAGGCGATAGGCTGCGTTTCGATTGGGCGCGGCCATTCGTTCATCGCAGCGATCGAGCGCCGCGAATCGAACGGCAGGAAATCATAAGGCCCCGACAGCCCGACGGTCGCGCGAACAAAGCCCGGTGCAACGCCCGCCTTGTCGAGCCATGACCGATCGAGTGCCAGGAGCATCGCGATGTGTGCGCCCGCCGAATGGCCCGATAGACCGACCCGCTTCGGATCGCCGCCATGCTGTGCGACATTATCCTGAACCCAACGAAGCGCCTTGGCCCCATCTTCGATGAAGGCAGGAAAGCGCACGTCGGGCACTTTGCGGTAGTCGGGCATCACGACCACGAACCCTTTGGCGGCAAAGGCCTTCGCGACAAAGCCATAATGGCCGCGTTCGCCGTGCGCCCAGCCACCGCCGTAGAAAAAAACCAATATAGGCTTGCCATCGCCGGCCTTGGTACCTTCGGGCGCCCAGACATCGAGTTTCAATCCTGTTTTCGGATCGAACACCACAGCTTCGGCGACCCGCGATACCCCGCTATCGCCTGGCCATGCGGCATTGAGCCAATCGAGCTGATTGGGCGGCGGAGTCAACCGGGTAAAGGCGAACAAGCCCAGCGCAAAGACAGCGAAAGCGATGAGGATCGTCTTCATCATCAAAACGCATCGACAGGCAAAGCCATCATGCATTCGGCCCCGCTTTCGAGCTTGCGACGCAGCGAGACCGTGTCAGGCACGATTCGCTCCGCAAAGAAGCGCGCGGTGGTGAGCTTGGCTTCCATGAACTGGCGGTCTCCGACGCCATTGGCAATCGCCTTGCTGGCAGCGCTCGCCATCCGCAACCACATCAGCCCGAGCGCGACGACCCCGGTCAGGTGCATATAAGGCACCGATGCCGCCCCTGCATTGTCGGGGTTGGACATCCCGTTTGCCATCAGCCACATCGTCGAGGCCTGCATATCGGCGAGTGAGGCTTCAACGGCCTCGCCCAGTTTCGCAGTATCGGGATTGGCCTTCGCCGCAGCGGCCTCTTCGGCGACGATCGCGAAGAGCGACTGAATTCCGCGCCCGGCATTGGCACCCAGCTTTCGGCCGACGAGATCGAGCGCCTGAATGCCGTTTGCCCCTTCGTAAATCTGGGTGATCCGGGCATCGCGGACGAATTGGCTCATCCCCCATTCCTCGATGAAGCCGTGCCCGCCATAAACCTGCTGCATGTCGGTGGCGATCCGGTACCCCATGTCGGTGCCATAGCCCTTCATTACCGGCGTCAGCAGCGAGAGGAGATCATCGGCCGATTGTCGTTCCTCTTCGGTTTCTGCTGCATGAACCATGTCCGACTGGAATGCGCCCCACAAGCACAACGCACGAAGCCCTTCGGTCAGCGCCTTTGCTTCCATCAGCATCCGGCGAATATCGGGGTGGACGATGATCGGATCAGCCTTCGCCTCGGGATCCTTGGCGCCTGTCAATGAACGTCCCTGCCGCCGGTCTTTGGCGTATGCCAAACCATTCTGATACGCGATGTCCCCCTGCGCCAGACCCTGGATCGCGACACCGACTCGTGCGGCGTTCATCATCACGAACATCGCAGCAAGGCCCTTATTCTCCTCGCCGACCATATAGCCTGTCGCGCTATCATAGTTCATCACGCAGGTTGCATTGGCGCGGATGCCCATCTTGTGTTCGATCGACCCGCAGCTGACCGCAGTGCGTTCGCCGATTGCCCCATCGTCCCCGACAAGGAACTTGGGCACGATGAAAAGCGAGATGCCCTTGGTGCTGTCAGGTGCGCCAGGGGTTTTGGCGAGGACGAGATGGATGATATTTTCGGTCAAATCCTGTTCGCCGCCCGAAATAAAAATCTTGGTGCCGGTGATGGCCCACGACCCATCGGCTTGCGGCTCGGCGCGCGTCCGGATCATGCCCAGATCGGTCCCGCATTGCGGCTCGGTAAGGTTCATCGTGCCCGACCATCGGCCCGAGATCATATTGGGAAGCCATTTTGCCTGTTGTTCGAGTGAGCCCTTGGCGAGGATTGCCGAAACCGCGGCAATCGTCAGGCCGGGATACATCGAAAATGCCTGATTGGCCGCCATGCGATATTCCTCGACCGCGCTGGCGATCACATGCGGCATGGCCTGCCCGCCAAAGGCTTCGGGAGCCTGGAGCGCCGTCCAGCCTCCTTCACAATATTGGCGATACGCTTTGATGAAACCCTTGGGCGTTGCAACCGAGCCATCGGGGCCCCGGGTGCAACCTTCATGATCGCCCGACAGGTTGAGCGGAAACAAAATCTCCTCGCTTACCCGCCCCGCTTCGTTGAGCACAGCCTCGACGATATCCGACGAGGTGTTTTCAAAGCCGGGACGGTTGGCATAGCGATCAATCCCGATCACATGATCGAGGATAAACCGAGTGTCGCGCACCGGCGCACGATATTGGGGCATGATCTGTTCGCTCTCAGACGGCCGGATCGGCCTGTTTCACAATCTTGATGAAGCGACCGAGTTCTTCGATATGCGCGTCGATGTCGAGACGCTGCTGCTTCAAGAGCTTGATTCGCGCTTCGCATTTTTCGATCGTCACCTTGCGCTGCGTCTGCCGCCCATCGCCAATGTCGTAAAGGTCGATCATCTCGCGAATCTCGGCGAGGCTGAAGCCGACATTCTTCGCGCGCAAAATCCACGCAAGCCGCGCCCGGTCGCGCTTGGTATAGATGCGCGAAAGCCCCTTGCGGATGGGATGGATCAGCCCTTCATCCTCGTAAAAGCGCAATGCCCTTGCGGTGATGCCGAATTCGTCCGAAAGATCGGAGATCGAATAATAATGCCGGTCACGCGGGTCGGCAATTTCAACAGTCGCAGTCGCCATAGGGCGATTGTTAGTTTCCGTGGACGTAAGGGTCAATCGGGGATCGGATTTGCTCTCACCGCCGGTTCGCAGGGCAGGCGTGTCGGACTTACGAATTGTCCTAACGCCATCGGGAAACGATTTTCCTAGACGCTGCCCGACATGCGACATCGGCGCCATGACACTTTGCCCTTTTGCCCCGGCTGCGGCCGCCCACACCTCCGACGATCAGCGCCGCGCAAGTGCGACCGCCGGTTGGCGTTTGAGGATGCACGCCTACCCCCCGCTTAACTGTCAACTCTGTGAGAAATCAGCCATTTTTTTTCACCTGCAGCCTTGTCGCACAGCGCGGGTATCGCTCAATCGCGGATCAACCCTCCATCCTCGATCCTCCGGTAAAAACAACTCACCTCCCCCGTATGACACGCGGGCCCGGCCGGACGGCACTTCAGCCAGACCGCATCCTGATCACAATCGATGCGCATCTCTTCGACGTGGAGGACATTGCCTGACGTTTCGCCCTTCATCCACAACGCCTTGCGGCTGCGTGACCAGAAATGGGCTTTGCGCGTTTCCGATGTGGCTGCCAATGCATCGGCGTTCATCCAGGCGAGCATCAGGACGTCGCCGCTGTCCACATCGGTCGCAACGGCAGCAATCAGGCCCTGTTCATCCCATTTGGGCGATAAGTGCTGCGTCGTTTCGATATCGGCTGACACCCAAAGGCTCCTGTTCGTGTACGAACGCCTTGCCACATCGCGGGCAGGCCAACCAGACCATTACAATTTTGCTGCAACCCCTTATAGGCGCGCCAACGCCGCCGCTGGACGATTCTTCATGCTGACGACCAATCCATACGATGATGATAAATTGCGCGAAGAATGTGGGGTGTTCGGAGTGTGGGGTGCAGATACCGCGTCCGCCGTTGTGGCGCTCGGTCTCCACGCCCTCCAGCACCGCGGCCAGGAAGCTGCCGGGATCACAAGCTGGGACGGCGAAGCCTTCCACAGTCATCGTGCGATGGGGCATGTGGCCGGCAATTTCGATCGTGACGAGATTATCCGCGCACTATCGGGACGGATTGCATGTGGGCACGTGCGCTATTCGACCGCCGGCGAGACGGCGCTGCGCAACGTTCAGCCGCTCTATGCCGATCTTGCGTCGGGCGGCTTTGCGATTGCGCACAACGGCAATATTTCGAATGCACTGACGCTCAAGCGCGATCTGGTGCGGCGCGGTTCGATCTTCCAATCGACGAGCGACACCGAAGTCATTGTCCATCTCGTCGCGACCAGCACCTATCGTACGTTGCTCGACAAGTTTATCGATGCGCTGAAACAGGTCGAAGGTGCCTATTCGCTGATCTGTCTGACCCCCGAGGGTATGATCGTCTGCCGCGATCCGCTTGGCATCCGGCCATTGGTGATGGGGCGGCTTGGCGACTCTGTAATGTTCGCCTCGGAAACGGTGGCGCTCGATGTGGTCGGCGCAACCTATGAACGGTCGATCGAGCCGGGTGAAATCGTGATCGTCAGCGATAGCGGCATTCGTTCGATCAAGCCGTTCCCACCGCGTTCTGCCCGCCCCTGCATCTTCGAGCACGTCTATTTCTCGCGCCCCGATTCGATCGTCGATGGCTCGAGCGTCTATTCGGTGCGCAAGGCGATCGGGGCCGAACTGGCGAAGGAAAGCCCGGTCAAGGCCGATATCGTCATTCCGGTGCCCGATTCGGGCACGCCTGCCGCGCTCGGCTTCGCCCAGCAATCGGGCATTCCGTTCGAACTCGGAATCATCCGATCGCACTATGTTGGACGCACCTTTATCCAGCCTGGCGACCAGGTCCGGCACCTCGGCGTCAAGCTCAAGCACAATGCCAATCGCGCCCTTGTCGAAGGACAGAAAATCGTGCTGATCGATGACAGCATCGTGCGCGGCACGACGTCGTTGAAGATCGTGCAGATGATGCGCGACGCAGGGGCGGCCGAAGTCCATATGCGGATTGCCAGTCCGCCGACGCGGCACAGCTGTTTTTACGGCGTCGACACGCCCGAACGGTCGAAGCTGCTCGCCGCGAGGCACAATGTCGAGGAGATGCAGGCCTATATCCACGCCGATAGCCTCGCGTTCATCACGATAGACGGTCTCTATCGCGCGCTTGGCGAGAGCCAGCGCGCCGATATCCAGCCGCAATATTGCGATGCCTGTTTTTCGGGCGATTATCCGACCCGGCTGACCGATCAGGATGATATCGCGCCTGAGAACCAACTCAGCCTCCTTGCCGAGCGGATGATGTGATGACCAAACCCCTCGAAGGCAAAACTGCACTTGTGACTGGAGCATCGCGCGGGATCGGCGCTGCGACTGCTGAAACTCTGGCAAGCGCCGGCGCACATGTCATCATCACCGCGCGCACGTCCGAAGGGCTCGAATCGGTCGAAGACCGGATCCATCGCGCGGGCGGAACCGCGACGATCGCCCCGCTCGACCTTACCGACGGCGAAAGCATCGGGAGGCTGGCCAATGCCATCGCGCACCGCTGGAAAAAGCTCGATATTCTTGTGCTCAATGCGGCAATGCTGGGCAGCTTGAGCCCGGTTCAGCACATCGATCCCAAAGAACTGGCGGCGATCCTGACGCTGAACATCGGCGCGCAAGCGGCGTTGATCGCAGCGTTCGATCCAATGTTGCGCGCATCGGGGCACGCGCGCGTGATCGGTCTGACTTCAAGCGTCGCAGGGCGCCCGCGCGCGTTCTGGGGCGGCTATGGTGCGTCGAAGGCCGCAGCCGAAACGCTGCTGCTGTCCTACGCCGAAGAAAATGCCAGTTTGGGCGGGATTCGTGTCGCCATCGTCGATCCAGGAGCCACGCGGACAGCCATGCGGGCAAAGGCTTACCCGGGTGAAAATCCAGAATCCATTAAGGAACCATCGGTCGTTGCCGACGCGATCCTCACGCTTCTCACCGAGGATTTCGACACTGGACGAAGGATCGTCGTTAACCCTGTCGGTTAGGGATAGTGCAACACGTCGATCCGATGATGCCGGTTTCAAATCGGATTGGAGCCCACGACATGATTGACCTCTCCGAATACCCCCGCTCAGCGATCGCTGAACCCTTTGTCGAGGCATCGCCTTGGACCAGTCTTGAGGATCGGTGCGCCCCGCGAATTCGCACCGCCATACCTGCGTTTTTGCGCGTCACCGGTGGACAGAAAATGCCCGCCATCGTCCGCGATATTGCGATCGCGGGGTTTTCTTGCGAGATGGTGATGGGATCGCGCCCCGGGACCATCTGCTGGCTGACGCTTCCCGGACTGGCGGCGCAAGAGGCAGAGATCGTCTGGAACAGCGGTCACATGGTAGGCTGCGCGTTTCGGCACCTGCTCAACCGCGCGGTGCTCGACTCGGTGCTGCTGCGGCACCGCTAGCGTCGATAGACGCCTGTACCGCCCTGTAAAACCGCTCCCGCTCGGCTTCGCGCGTATCATCGGTTGCGGTCAGCCAGTTGCTGTTGGTTGCAATCACAAGGCGACGTTTGGGATCGATGAATATGCCTTGGCCGAAGATGCCCTGTGCGGCGAAACTGCCATCGTCATACGTCCACCATTGAAAGCCATAGCCATAACCTGGTGCGCCGATGTCGGCCTGCTTGGCTGTTGCCTGTGCGAGCCAGTCGTCGGGGAGCACCGGTTTGCCGTCGGCTACTCCACCGCCAAGAATGAACATGCCGAACCGCGCCATATCGCGCGTCGCGGCCTGGATGCAGCAGCCGCTGATTTCATGGCCAGTCGATCCGAGCAGCCATGTCGCGTCGCGCTCCATGCCAAATGGCCTCCAGATCGTATCGCTCAAATATTGCGACAATGGCTTTTTGGTCGCGCTTGAGACCAGAACGCCGATGAGATTGGTTTCGCCCGTTTTGTAAACCCATTTGCTGCCCGCCGGGGCTTCGCGCGGCAAACCGCGCATATAGCTGACGGTGACGTCCATTTCGGGCGCCGCCTTGTGTTCATTGAACAAGGCAACGTCCGATTTGGGATCGGTGTAATCCTCGTTCCATTTCACCCCCGACGTCATCGTCAGGAGTTGCCGCACCGTCACATCATCATAGGCCGAACCTTTGAGATCGGGGATGTAAACCGTCACCTTGTCTTCAAGGCTCTTGATCGCGCCGTCGCGAACTGCGGCGCCCACCAGCGTCGATGTCAGCGATTTTG
>JANPIQ010000174.1:0-11050 GCA_031425075.1 Sphingomonadales bacterium | reverse complement strand
TCGCCAACGCGGTCAGGTCGGACGTAAACGATGTCATCAGTACGGAAACCGTTACCGTTTTGCCAGTCGCGCCGTCGGATCTTGAACCGGTTCCTTTTCCGGCGCCAAAGACCGTAGCTGTTGATACGCTGCCGATTGAGGCGCTGATGGCGCGGCTCGAAGCTGCGATCGCGGCACGTCCGCACGGCATGCCGCCGCTTCGCAATCTTGGTGCTTTCCGCGTCGCGCGCTAATCTTCGGTTACTGGCCTCGTGCTGCCAAGTGTTGAGTGAGGATTTCCAAGACCCGCGCTTCATCGGGAAAGCCTTCGGCAACCCACTGCATTTCGACAGACTGCATCATCCGCGCCACGTCCGGGCCAGCTTCGATCCCGCGCCCGACAATCGTTCCGCCTGTAATCGGGAAGCGTGGCGGATCCCAGTGGTCCAAAGCCGCCGCATCCGCGTCCCCCAGCAGCAGCCGGTCGATCGCACATGGCTTGCCCTGCCGATATGCCAGAGCCTTCGGATCATGTGCATCGGATGATGATCGCGCAGCTGCACAGGCAAGACGTTTGCGCTGCATGTTGGATAGCTTCAGCCGCGCCGCAACGCCCTCGGCTATTGCCGGATCGGCTGGCAACAGCGCGGCAAGGCGGCGCACAGGGTCCCCCGCAACAGCATGGGCTGCCTCGCGCCCGACCAGCCTGGCCAAGCGAGACGCATCGTCGATCTCAGGGAGCACCGGGACAAAAATGCCACAACCGATCATTGTCGCGATCACCGACTGCGGAGCGGGGAGGCTGAGGATTGCCAGCAATTCCATCGCGATCCGTTCACGCGACAGCGCCATCAGATCGTTGGAGCGCGCCGTGCACGCTGCGAGTGCGTCTGCATCGGGCGCACCACCACCGAATCTGGCCTGAAACCGGAAAAAGCGCAGGATGCGCAAATGGTCCTCGGCAATGCGGATGTAAGGATCGCCGATGAAGCGCACGCGCTGCGCCGCCAGATCATCGACGCCGCCAAACCAGTCGAACACGTCGCCCGAAATGGGATCGGCGTAGAGCGCGTTGATCGTAAAGTCGCGTCGCGCGGCATCGGCCTGCCAATCTTCGGTAAACGCAATCGTTGCGCGCCTTCCGTCGGTCGCGACATCTTTGCGCAACGTCGTGATCTCAACCGGCACTGCTGCCAGGACGGCGGTCACGGTGCCGTGTGCAAGGCCAGTCGGTACCGCCTTGATCCCGGCTGACCGCAGCGCTTTCAGAACGGCATCGGGCGCGAGCCGGGTGGCAAGATCGATATCCTTGACCGGCTGCCCCGCCAGAGTATCGCGCACCGCACCACCGACGACCCGTGTTTGGCCCGATCTGGCGTCGAGGATGTCGAACAGCGCCGCCATGCCATCGCGTTGCGCCCAAGGCGGAGTCCCGATCGTCAACGTCGCCATTGCAGCCGCCTCGACAAATTGACGATCATCGCAGCGGTTGCACCCCAGATGCGAAACCCTTCCCAGTGCATTTCGAAAAAGCGCCGGTGCGCGCCCTGAAATTCGATTTCCTGTTCTGCGTGATTGGCGGGGTCGAGCAGCCAGGCGAGCGGTGCTTCGAAAATCGCTGAAACTTCTTCGGGGTTGGCGATCAGCTCCAGCCCGGGCGGGATGACGCTGAGAACCGGAATGACTTCGAACCCGGTGATGGTGCAATAAGGATCGGCCAGCCCGACCACCTGAATATGATCGCGCGGCATTCCAATCTCCTCTCCGGCTTCGCGCAACGCAGCATCGATTGCATCGACGTCGGTCGGATCGATCTTGCCGCCCGGGAATGCGACCTGACCTGGATGCTTGCGCATCGTTTGCGGCCTTTGCGTCAGGATTACGCCGGGTTCTGCCCGGTCGGTGACTGCAATCAGCACCGCCGCCGGGACAGTGTCCAGCGTGGCCGGTCGCACCGCCATTCCGTCGCCCGCAATCAGATGTTCGACTGGATCGCGTGCCAGTGCCACCCCCAGCCGCTGGGCAAGGGTCATGCCGCCACCAGCGAAAACGCGATGCCATCGCTCCAGATGACGGGCGTGCTTGCCGCGGGCCGATCGCCGCCGTCGGCAATCGCCATCTCGGCAATGTCATACCATAAGGCGCGCCCGATACGCGCGCGCAATCCGCGCCTGACGTCGAGGTAAGGCCGCACATCGTTGCCTGTGCCCATCACGGTAATAATATGATCGGGTCCTGCGATCAGCAGCTCATCGGTATTGAGTCGGAACCCGAGCCTTCGTGTCTGCCCGCCGCCTTCGGCCTTGAGCTCGACTGCGATGAAAGGCGCGTCTTCGACGTCGATCGTCAGTTTTTCGGCAGGCGTGACCAGCACGAAGCCGCCATCGGCCTCGCGCCGCAGGATCGTCGAGAACAGCTGGACCATCGCAGGCCGTTTGATCTCACCGCCCTGATGGAACCAACGCCCGTCTGCCGCGATGCGCATCTCGCTATGCCCCCCATGTGGCGGATTCCAGCTTTCGACGGGCGGCAGCTTGCGCGCGGCAAACGCAGCGGCCACTTCGTCGAGCGACAATCCGGCAAGATCGGGAGGCAAGTCGCGCATCGGCATGCCCTGCCCTACTGCGATCAAGGCTCAGGCGGCAATCGCCTTTTGTGCATATGCCGGATCGGGCCCCAGCATGCCTGTCTTTGGCAGCCCGTCGCGTCGGGTGATCAGCGCGAGCAGCCTTCGCTGGTCGAATGGTCCGGGCAGATCCCATCCACCTGTCTGCGCATTCGAAAATCCGAAAAACCGATCGTAATATTCAGGGTCGCCGATCATCGTCATCGCATCCACACCTGCTGCAGGCGCTGCAGCGATCAACGCGTGCATCAGTGCCTTGCCAATGCCGCAGCGCTGGAGTTGGAGACGCACGGCGACCGGCCCGACAAGCACCAGCGGCACCGACCGCGCCGGGCCTGTAAGCGCGACCGGCCAGCTTTGCAGGCTGCCGACCAGCAAGTCGCTTTCCACAGCCGCAAAACTTAACGAATCGAGTTGCGGCATCCCCTCGCGGATGCGGTAGGCGGTTCGCCGATGACGGTCGGTTCCGAACGCCTCGTCGAGCAAGGTTTCGATATCGGACGAAGCGACGTCTGCAAGCGGAACGATCTTGATCATGATACGCAATCCGAAAAAGGCGTTGAAACAGACGCGCGCCCTTAACGCGGCAAAGCTGAATGTGAACCCCCACTTTCCTGTTGCCGCTTTCCGCCCTAAGGCGCGCGGCGATATGACTATTGCCCAAGACCGCCTGACGCTCGAAGTCCGCAATCTCGAAGTCCCCGTGCTGACGGGTATTTACTCAGAAGAAACACATCTGCCGCAGCCTTTGAGGATGTCGGTGCGGGTCGATTTCGACTGCCCTGCACATTTTGCGCCCGATACCCCCTTGTCGGCATCCAAGAATTATATGGATCTGAAGCGCGCGATGACTGACGCTTTGCCGCAGGGGGTCCATTTCGTGCTGATCGAAGCGGTTGCCGATCACATTGCCGAAACATTGTTTGTGCAGGATAAGCGCGTTCAGCGGGTCGAAACGCGGATCGTCAAACTCGCAATTGCCGAAGGCGATGAGGAGATTGGCGTAACTTTGGTGCGCAACCGTCGATGAGGAACCGGGCATGAAGCTGGCGCTCGTCACAGCAGGAATGCGGCGTCTGGGAGCGGCTATCGCTGCGCGGCTGGCACAGGAAGGCTGGGCTCTGGCATTGCACAGCCGGACGGGTTCCGAACCCGATCATGAACTGGCTGCGATCCTCGGGCAAACAGGGGCTGTCTGGCACAGCTTTACAGCCGATTTGTCCGATCCTGCCGCAGTGGAAACACTTTTGCCTGCGGTCGCAGCGCGCTTTGGAGCGCCGCCTATGCTGATCGTCAACAACGCCTCGATGTTTGGTGACGACACGCCTGCGACGGCAACCGCCGACACGATCGCGCTCCACCATGCTGTCAATGCGCAGGCCCCTGCTATCCTCGCAATTCGCCTCGCAACGATGCTTGGGACAGAAGATCGGGCCGCTGTCATCAACATCACCGATCAACGCGTCCGCCACGGCAGCGCCGATCAGTTCAGCTACACCTTGTCGAAACAAGCGCTGGCGGCGTCGACCGAAACGCTTGCGCGTGCACTGGCTCCCAAAGTCCGAGTCAATGCGGTCGGGCCGGGCCTGACGCTCCCGACCGAAGATTACCTTCCGGCACAAATGGTGCGGCTGGCGCAGATGATGCCGCTCGAGCGGTTATCCGAGCCGTCCGAAATCGCTGATGCCGTGGTCTGGCTTGCACAAGCCGAATCGGTGACGGGGCAATGCCTTTACGTCGACGGCGGCGCCAATCTTGTCACCTTCGAACGCGATTTCGTCCATATGGGACGCGATGAAGCGCCACTTTGATTTAACGCACAGCGTTGGTGATCGCGATCGTCGACAGCGCGATGTTCGACAATGCGGTCAGGAATTTCTGCAGATCGGCGCCGGGCGCGTTCGAGACATAGATCACGTCGCCGTTGCGGACGGCGAAATTCTGCGCCGTGAAAAAGCTCGACGGGTCGGAAAATCTCAGGCGATAGATGACAGGGATCTTACCTTCGCTCGTTGTCCGCGCAGTTGCGACAGAACCAGGTTCGAGCGCCAACGGTTCTTCGAGGCGGAAAACAAAGACCCCGCGAACATCGGCGCGATCATCCTTGAGCCCGCCGACGCGGCCCAGCGCTTGTGCCAGTGAAAGCCCTGAGCCTTCGAAGGGAATTTCGGCATTCTGCGCGACGGCACCCAAGGCTGTAAAGCTGAACGGCTGGAACAGGACAGTGACGACATCGTCGGGTTGCACGACAATGTTCTGGATGGGATCGCGGATCACGACGTCGAGCGGCATCGTGATCACGGTGGTTCCACGCGCGACCTGGACCGTCGTCTTCCCCACCGGGTTGCGCGGGCCGCCTGCAGCCGCGAGAATATCGAGCAGCCGTTCGCCTTTCGAACTTAGCGGCACGCGCCTGCTGCCTGCAACATCGCCGAGAACCGTCACGTTGCGGGTCTCGTTCTGCACCAGCCGGACCACTGCCTGAGGCGCATGCGCGCGCCCCGTTAGCCGACGCACGATTTCGCGCTGAACCTGTGCGGTTGTCGAGCCTGCCACGCGGATCGCGCCGGCAAAGGGCACCATCACCGTGCCTTCATCGCCGACCATCTGCTGCGGCAATGTTGTCGTTTGCGCCAAGGTGCCATAAGACGATCCGCCCACGCCTACTGACGTCGTGCCGAACAATACAGCAGGAGGGGCTTCCCAGATCGCGATATCGAGCACATCGCCGCGCCCGATGATCGTCCCTGCCTGCGCCGCATTGCCGAACACCTCGTCGAAACTCTGCACCTTGCGTGACGCCAATATCCGCTGCATCGACTGATCGTTGAGTTCGATCACCTGGATCTCGCTCCCGCTGATCACCTGCCCGCCGCTTTTTTTGATGTCGCCTGTCGATGGCCCTGCAGAACCCAGCGTGCCGCAACCCGAAAGCGCGATTGCCGCAGCGCAGACCAAAGCCGTATTCAAGGATGCGGTACGGCCCAGCCGTCGTGCCGGGGGCAAAGCGATTGTCGTCATGTCATTGGTATCCTGTAACACGCTACTCGGGCCTTGCGTCATCGCAGCGTTTCGTAAAACTTGGCAAGGCGTTTCTCATAGGCTGCCGGCCGGAAATTGTCAGCCTGGATCAGCCCCTTCCTTGCCATTTCGGCGCGAAGGTCCGCGTCGGCATCGACCTGCGTGATCGCTGTTGCGATCGATGAGACATCATATGGATCGACATAGACAGGCGCATCGCCGCCGACTTCGGGCAGCGAAGAGACATTGCTGGTGATGACGGGCGTGCCCAGCGCCATCGATTCAAGCAACGGAAGGCCGAAACCTTCGTAAAGCGAAGGAAACAGCGTGGCCCGCGCACCCGCGATCAGCCGGTACAGCATGTCCCGTGGCAGATAACCAAGCCAGATGATCCTCTGCCGGGTGTCGAGCGCAGACATTGATTTCAACAGGGCCACGTCGCGTTCGCTGCCCCATCCCGGTGAACCGACGATCACGAGCGGGGTTTGGACACCGCTGCCCAGATACGCCTCAATCAGGCGTGCTAAGTTCTTCTTGGGCTCGATCGCGCCGAAAAACAGGTAATATTCCCGCAGTCCCACGTTCAGCAGGCCTTCGACATGGCGCGCAATCGCCGCTTCATCGACCGCTGTCATATATTGGGCAGCGTCGCTCGACTGGTACAGGTTGGTGACCCGGTCGGGCGCAGCGCCGAGAATGTCGATAATGTCACGCCGCGAACATTCCGAAACCGTAAGGATATGATCGGCGTCGCGCGCAATCTTGCTGCACAGCTTGAAATAGGCACGTTTGACATCGGCCGTCGTGTACGGAAGGCGGAGCGGCACAAGATCGTGCAGCGTATAGACGTTTTGCGCGCCGGGGATGCGAACCGGCAACGGATAAGTCCAGTGGACAAGATCGGTCTCAGCCAGTTTGACGCGCGTGAAGCTGCCAGCCGCGCGGAAGGCGATGTTCGCGCTGGTATACAGGCTTTGCACATTCCAGAGGCGCGCGGCACCGAGCGAAAGGCTGGCGGGTAGGATGACCTTCCCTGATACCGGGATCGCCAAGGCATCGCGTGGGCCAAACACGCCGGACGCGGCGCGTGCGCCAAACCCCATCTTGGCCTGCAACGTCACGCGCTTGGTATCGAGCGATGCCGCCTCGGCAAGCGCGATTTCGTTGAGCAGGGGGATTTTCGAATGGCCGGCATGACTGCCGAACAGCGCGTTGATCTCATGCCCCAGCCCATGCGCTGCGCTCGCCAGCGTGCGGCCGTAGGTCGCAACGCCGGTGCCATGCGCAAGCGAGATGTTGAAGGCGTCGATGGCGATTTTCAATGGGTGCTGCTCGCGAGTGTCACGCCGTTTGCGTCGGTCGCCATGATGCGGAGCGAAAGATCGGACACGATCATGGTATCGTCCGACACTATGCGGCCTTACGGACGATCAGCCCGAACGATGTTGTGACCCATTTCTGGATCTGCAGTTTGAGATGATTGTCCGCAGAATAGGGGGGCATGTCGATATGATTATCGTGCAGCCCATCGCCAAGATTGAAGTTCAACACGATATGATGGCCCGCGGCGGTAAGTTTCAAAGCGAGCTCGGCAAAATCCGCTTTCCGGAATAGCACTGTCGATGCGTTGTCGAGCGTATCGCCGTCCGAGCTGCAGTTGAACTCGGTTGTGTGCACCGCAACACCACCGGGATTCAGGCAATCAACCGACCTCGATATGAATTCAAGCCCGTTCCAGATCGATCCCAGATGTTCGAGCGCACAAGCGGACCAGCAAAAATCGAACGATGTCGCCAGATCGGCATCGATTGCATTCATATCCATGAAGCGAAAATCGACCAGCGCATCGAATTTGGCAGCATCGCAAAGATTGCGCACATTGAGCACAGCCTTGCTTGCACCATGCTGTGCCGTTTGAACCCAGCCATCTTGCTCGGCGCGCTCGGGCTCGAGCTCGGTGGCCATGATCGAGACGCCGTGCGCTGCTAGTACAGCCGCCAGGGGTTCATTGCCTACGCCAAAGCCAAGTCCGCGCATTCCCGGCGCCATCATGCCATAACGGGCCAGCGCCTGCAGGATGTAGCAGAATTCCCACTGCTTGCGATGATATCGCGGCACTTCGCCAATCTGTTCGCACCAATAATGGTAAGCCTGCTCCTCCATCTGGGCCTGGGTGCAGGCCTGCGACACCGGCGAGGTCAGGCTGGGCGCGGGCGATTTTCCACTGGCGAGCATTTTTGCCGTTTTTGGCGCGCGCGGTTTGAATAAGGATTTTATCATGCTGTCGATACCTCCACATGCGGCCATCCCGGTGGCGGTTTCCAGCCGATCAGTTCCTTGAAGTCGGCATAGGCGATTTCGAAATCGTCATAAAGATTGAGCTTGGCATCGTGAAGCACGGCAAACCGGTTGCAATGATCGCGGACATAGGCGGCATCGTGCGAAATGATCACCATCGCCCTGTCGCCGCGTTTCTGGAACAGTTCGTAATTGCACCGTTCATGAAACCGGGCGTCGCCAACAGCCCCCACTTCGTCGATCAGGAAGCAATCGAACTCGATGATCATCGACACCGCAAAGGCCAGTCGTGCGCGCATTCCCGACGAATATGTCCGGACGGGTTCGCGCAGATAGGGCCCGAGTTCGGCAAAATCTTCGACGAACGCCAAATTGCGTTCGAAATCCTGATTGTAAACCCGGCTGATGAACCGGATGTTGTCGATTCCGGTCAGCATCACCTGAAATGCGCCACCGAACGCCAGCGGCCACGATACCGAAATATCGCGCTCGATCGATCCCGAAGTCGGGCGTTCGGCACCGCTGATCAGCCGCACCATAGTCGACTTGCCGGCGCCATTTCGCCCGAGAACGCCCAGCCGTTCGCCCATTCTCAGTTCAAAGCCCACGCCGTCGAGCACCAGTTTTTCGCCATGGCGCGTCGGATACACCTTCCGGACGTCGTGCAACCGTATCATTCGGGCACCACGTTCCTGGCAACTTTGCGCACCTGCATCAGCGCGAATAGCGACAGGAAAAAGCAGAAGGGAATCACATAATCGAGATCGTAATGCGCCCGCGCCCGCGATCCGAAAAACCCCTCACGAACAATCTCTACCCCGTGCACCATCGGGATATAGAGCACGATTTCCTGAGCTGCCTTTGGAAGCGCATCGACCATAAATGCCGAGCCCGACAAGGGAAAAATCAGGTAGGAGGCAGGATGCCACAGCTTGTCGACGATTTCATGTTCGTGAGACAACGCACCGAGCGAAATTGCCAGCGCCGATCCGAACCACGCAATCAATAGCCAACCGCCGACGACTTCGAGCAAATCTTCAGGGGGATCAAGCCATCCGATCGCGATAAATACGACGCTCAGCGTTACAAACGAAATCGTGGCGCCACCGAATTCGAGAGCCACCCGGGCGAGATAGATATCGAGCACCTTGACGTTGCGGTGATACATTAATGATAGATTGCCAAGAAGCGCGCCGATGCAGCGGCCGGGCATGTTGCGCCACAACAGCACGCTCGAATAGCCGGTCAGCGCGAAGGCGACGATTGGCAGATCGCTGCCATGAACCGATTTGGTCGCCGTCCACAGCGCCGTCACTCCCAGCGTGAAAATCATGGGCTCGACGAACAGCCAGAGAAATCCGATATTGTGCCTGCCGTATCGGGTGAGCATTTCGCGCACCAGAAGCGCGCCCAGCACACGCGTCTGCACGGTCCAGCTATGCCGGAACCCAGGGTTGATCTGGGCGTGTTCAGCCATCAGTCCCTGTGCTCGCGAACGCCGACAATGAGGGTCGATAACACGCCCCAGGCGACAAGGCCCAGAACGAATGTCGCCAGAATCCCGCGCAACCGCCGGGGTTCGAGCGCGTAATCGGGAAGGCTCGGCTCCGATACGCGCTCGACATAAGCGCGTTTGCGGCGGGCTTCGGCTTGCGAATCCTGCAGCGCCGACATTGTTGCGCCAAGCTGTTTGTTGGCCAGTTCGGATGCCAGCGATAATTCTTCGAACCGGGTTGCCACCGTCGACAGCGACCGGCGCCCTCCGGCAATCGCAGACGTCTGTTCGTCAATCTCTCGCTGCAACGACCGGATCTGGGTGCGCAGGAACGGGCGCTGCGACGCTTGCGGGGTATAGGTTTCAATCTGGCGCATCTGGGTGCGCGCGCTGATCAGTTCGTCCTGAAGCTTAGAAATCAT
Organism: Sphingomonadales bacterium; assembly: GCA_031425075.1. Lineage (GTDB taxonomy): Bacteria > Pseudomonadota > Alphaproteobacteria > Sphingomonadales > Sphingomonadaceae > Aquisediminimonas. The sequence continues at coordinate 1,209 of JANPIQ010000174.1, read as the reverse complement.
CTGCAGCCGCACTGCCGCTTCCTTTTCCGGATCGATGATCCCCTGGCTGGTGCGGTATTGCGAGAGGGCAAGCGCCGCCTGCCGCGCTTCATCCCTTGCCGCAGCCACTTCGCCCTGCGCGATCGAAATCGCATCGCCGCGCGCACGGTTCGCCAGACGGTTCACCAAGGCTTCCGATCGATCGAGAAGGCGGCGATTGATTTCCCGCGCCTGCTTTGGATCATATGCCCGAACGGTGAGCCGGGTGATCTGGTTCGCAGTATCCTGCTCGACGAAAATCTTCTTCGAAAAATAGGTGTAAAGCTGTTCGTCGCTTATGCCATCGAGGCCGCCGCCGAACCGGTCGAACCAGAAGATGCGGGCCGCACCATAAGCGCGACGCACAAACCCGTCGCGGTTGACGTCTTCTAGCGAACCGCGCGACTTCAGATATTCATAAACGGCGTTGCTTTCCTCGCTTGCTCCGGTCAGCGTCCCGCCGCTCAACACAAAACCGAGCGGCGATGCGCTGGCGCGGCTGGGGCTGCGGACAACAAAACGTGACTCGGAAATATAAACATCATTGGCAAAGACGCCGAAATACAGCGAGGCGATCAGCGTCGGAATGACGACTGCCAGCAAAAAAATCGGGCTTGTTCGTTTCAGGCGATCCAGCACGGTATAACTCAATCTCTGCTCAGCACCGATTCGTCCGACAGCGCCGGAGCGATCTTCGGTGGGTTTTGGTTCGGGTGATTATGGGGTGTTTGGCCCCTATGTGATGGCACGGAATGCAACCAGTCCGCAAGCGGCGAATGCGGTGCTGCGCCGTGCAGCAGGTGGTGGCGATCATGTTTCGTTGGCAAATTTGCCATCCAGTCCTCGATCGATGCAAAATGATCCTCCCACGTCGGGGCACGATAATGTTGCAGGGCGGCGATCTGGCGGAGCCTGTCGGCGCTGTTTCGGCAAAAGCTGGCGATCGATTGTTTCCAGATGTGCGCATCGGCAGGATCGAGCAATGTCGGAATCCCTTGCCCTGTTTCGCGGAAACTCGGCAGATTGCTCGCGATCACCGGGGTTCCGAGCCGCATCGCTTCGACAAGTGGCAGCCCAAAACCTTCGGCCAGCGTCGGCAGCAACAAGGCGCGCGCTCCCGAAATCCAGCCGCCGAGCTCGCCATCGGAACACTCGGCCAGAATTGTGACGTGCGATTGCAAGTGCGGCGAT
>JANPIQ010000173.1:0-3170 GCA_031425075.1 Sphingomonadales bacterium | reverse complement strand
AGCACCGCTCGACACCTTATCATGCCCGAAGATGATCTCTTCGGCAACGCGACCACCCATGGCGGTGGCAAGGTTTGCATGCATCTGATCGCGATGCATGCTGATCTTGTCGCGTTCAGGCAGATACTGGACCATGCCCAGCGCACGCCCACGAGGAATGATGGTGGCCTTATGAATCGGGTCGGATGCAGGGATCTTGAACGAAACGAGCGCGTGACCTGCTTCGTGATAGGCCGTCATCTTCTTTTCGTCTTCGGTCATGACCATCGACTTGCGTTCGGCACCCATCAGCACCTTATCTCGTGCATTGTCGAACTCGAGCGCCGCGACCAGCCGCTTGCCGCGCCGTGCGGCGAGCAGTGCGGCTTCATTTACCAGATGGGCGAGATCGGCGCCCGAAAACCCGGGTGTGCCGCGCGCGATGACGCGGGGGTCGACATCGGGGGCCAATGGCACTTTCTTCATATGCACCAGCAAGATCTTGGCGCGGCCCTCGATATCGGGGAATGGCACCACGACCTGCCGATCGAACCGCCCCGGACGCAACAGCGCCGGATCAAGCACGTCGGGCCGGTTGGTCGCAGCGATGATGATCACGCCGTCATTCGCCTCAAACCCGTCCATTTCAACGAGCAGCTGGTTGAGGGTCTGTTCGCGCTCGTCATTCTGGTTGCCAAGTCCTGCGCCACGGCTGCGGCCAACAGCATCAATTTCATCGATGAACACGATGCACGGGGCGTTCTTTTTCGCCTGCTCGAACATGTCGCGGACGCGGCTTGCACCGACGCCGACGAACATTTCGACGAAATCAGAACCGGAAATGGTAAAGAAAGGGACGTTGGCTTCGCCTGCAATCGCCCGTGCAAGCAGCGTCTTCCCGGTTCCGGGAGAACCAACGAGCAATGCGCCCTTGGGAATTTTCCCGCCAAGTCGCGAAAACTTTCCCGGATCTTTCAGGAATTCGACGATTTCCTCAAGCTCTTCGCGCGCTTCATCGATGCCTGCGACGTCGTCGAAGGTCACACGACCCTGCTTTTCGGTGAGCATCTTGGCGCGCGATTTGCCAAAGCCCATCGCCCCGCCAGCGCCGCCGCCCTTTTGCATCTGGCGCATGATGAAGAAACCGACGCCGAGGATCAGCAAAAACGGAAGCGCGTTGTAAAGAAGGACGAGCCAGATGCTCGGGCCCTCTTCGGGCTTGCCGGAAAATTTGACGTTATTGCGTGCCAGACGATCGGTCAGGCCGGGGTCGTTGACTGCATAAACGCGGAACGATTCACCGTTGGACAGTTTGCCCGTTATGACATCGCCCGCCTGAATGACTTCCTTGATCGAACCTTCTTCGACTTTGGAAATGAACTCGGAATAAGCGATCCCGTCCGCGCGCGTTTCGCGGCTGCGGCTATCGAACAGAGAAACAAAGGTCCCGATGAGCAGCAATATGCCCATCCAGATCATCAGGCTCTTCATCCACGGGCTGCTGCCCTGCGGCTCCTTGTCGTCGTTCATGCGGTTTCGCCTTTCATAGGCTGCCAAGATAAGCGCGAAGATGTGAATGACAATGCAACAAAATCAGTTTTTCCGGTGGGGGGGGGCAGGGGTAAAGCGCCAATGCGTCCCGCCTGCGCAGCGCACGCCTGCAAGCGTGGCGATGCCGCCCGCTTCAAGCGCTGCTGTCAGCCGTCCAATATCGTCACCGCGGGGATCCGCGTTCTGATTGATCGCCCGGATCGCCGCCTGCACCATTCGCCTCACGATTTCGGCAGGGAGGTCCTTTGGATCAAACACTACAGTATGGTCAGCGAAGACCGCGTTTTCGACCAGCGCCTTGTCAGTGGCCCAAACCAACGCATCCTCAGCTTCGGCCAGCGCAACGGTGCTGCGCGCCGCGGCGAGCGGATCGAGCCAGTCGGTGGCGCGCAATGCCTTGCGAAGCCGTGCCCTGTCGAACCTGTCATCGGCATTCGATGGATCGCGGACCGGATCAAGGCCAGCATCGGCCACAAGCGCTTCGAGTTCGGATTGCCGCCAATGGAGGAGGGGGCGCACCACCCGGCCATGGCGTTCGCGGATGCCGGAAAGGCCTGGAACGCCCGAACCCCGGTTGAGCCTCATGATCAGCGTTTCCAGTTGATCATCGGCGTGATGGCCGGTCAGGATGGCGGCGATGCTGCGCTCGATTGCCCAGCATTCGAGCGCGAGATAGCGTTCAGTGCGCGCCCACGCCTGAAGATTGCCAACAGGCGGCAACGTTACGGGGAGCACGGCGTGTGGCACACCCATCGATTGGCAAAGCAGCGCGACGAAGGCGGCTTCATGCGCGCTTTCGGGCCGTAGAGCATGATCGACCGTCGCGGCGAACACCCGTTCTGGAAAGGCCTGGGCGCACAGGAGAAGCAGGGCCAAAGAGTCCGCCCCCCCTGAAACCGCGACTCCGAACGGCCCTGCACCGCCAGTTAACCGGATGAGATCGGATCGGAACCGGGCAACTGCCGCCTCAGGCGGCGCATTTGGCATCGCTTTTGCCTCTGGCTACACGTGCCCTCAGGTCTGCAACCGCTTTCGGTCCGTAGACATCGTCAAATTCCTTGAAGACCTTGCACGCATCGGCTGGTTTCTTCAGTCGGGTGAGCGATACGCCAAGCCAGTACAGGCTTTCGCCGGCACGTTCGCCGCGCGGCATTTTCTGATAATTGTCGTAAAATGCAACCGAGGCCAGCGCAGGCTTTCCCTCGTCGAGATAGGCGCGACCAAGCAAGTTTTGCGCGTAGCTGGCGCGCTTGTGGCCCGGGTTTTTGGCCGTGAATTCCTTCAGCTTGACCTGCGCCTCGGGATAAAGTTTCGCGGTCCAGAGCCTGAACCCATAGGTGTAGGCGTCTTCGACCGCATCGCCGGTGGCGGGCAGCTCGACTGCGGCGATTGCAGCCTTACGCGTCGGATCAACATTGACCGCTGGCGCAGGCCTCGTGTTCGTGACGGCGGCTGGTCTGGTCGCTGCCGGCTTCGGTGTCGTGGCAATCGGCTGCGCGGTGGCTGTTTGGGGAGGCTCGGCGACATCGTTGGGTCCGACATCGGAATCGATGGGTCGATCGGTCGCAGGCGGCGCATTTGTCGCAGGCACGGCGGTGATGACGGCGAGGGCGAGGCGCACGCTTTGGAAGTTCGCGATG
>JANPIQ010000172.1:0-9580 GCA_031425075.1 Sphingomonadales bacterium | reverse complement strand
GGAAATTCTGGGCAGAGAAGATGGCGCGCCGCCGTCGGTTAATTTGGAAGCCGAGCGCCAACTTGGGACTCTTATCAGGACTCTAATAGACAAAAACTTGGTGACCGCAGTACACGACTGTTCTGATGGCGGATTGGCCGTCACCCTTGCTGAGATGGCGTTGGCCCACAATGTCGGTTTCCAAGCAATACAGCAATTGGTGGGACGCTCGACGGGCGAGGCTTGGTTCGGTGAAGGACAGGCCCGGTACGTCGCGGCGACAAGCAGGCACGACGAATTGTTCGAGGAAGTGCAAAAGGCTGGATTGCATCAGTTTTCGATTCAGTCGTTTGGCTCCGTTGGCGGCGATTTTGCCGAGTTCAAGACTTGGGACAAACGATGGGATCAGGCGGACGTATGCCAAATCCCCCTCGCCGACCTTCGCGCCGCACACGAAAGGTTCTTCCCCCAGCTGATGGACGCCTGACGCGGCCCAGCTATCCGCTCAGCTGATCTCGTCAATGCCCTGCCTTTTCGGGAGGTATCGCGCTACAAGAAGAACGCCCTTGGACACGCTTAGGGCGGCGGGAACTTTGGGAGGGCAAAAGCATATGGCCGAGGTGGATTTAGCCGAACTCGCTTCGCTCGAGGCTAATGCGACGTCCGGCCCATGGTATGTCGGTCGCTTCGACGACGAGCATTTTATGAGCGCGATCAGCATCGAAGCCTATCTGCCCGGTCATGCCGGCGAGCAGCGTTGCGAAGTCATTGCAGCCACACTCATCCAGCAGCCGCGTTATGTCGATCCGAGTGACTCCAAGTGGTCCGAGAATGCCCGATTGATCGCGGAGATGCGGAATGCTTTGTCTGAGTTGCTCCGCCTCGCCGCTATCGGCAAGGCTGCCGAGCGAGGCGCATGATCCGCGTCGGCATTGGCGGGTGGAACTTTGCTCCTTGGCGCGGGGTGTTTTATCCTGAAGGCCTGACACAAAAGCGCGAGCTCGAATATGCCGCGCAGCATCTCACCGCGATTGAAATCAACGCGACTTATTATGGGCGGCAAAAGCCGACGAGCTTCGCCAACTGGGCGGAGACCGTGCCCGACGGGTTCAAGTTCAGCGTCAAGGCCTCACGCTATTGCACGCAGCGCAAGGTGCTGGCGGACAGTGGCAAATCGGTGACGATGTTTCTTGAACAGGGCTTTATCGAACTCGGCGACCGGCTGGGGCCAATCAACTGGCAGTTTGCCGACGGCAAGATTTTCGACCGCGACGATTTTGCGCGGTTTCTCGATCTGATCCCCGAAGCGCAGGATGGTGTAACGCTGCGGCATGCGCTCGAAGTGCGGCATGAGAGCTTTCAGGACGCGGCGTTCATCGAACTCGCACGCGCGAGGAACATGGCGATTGTCTATGCTGATAATGACGAGTTTCCGAGTATCGACGAGCGAACCGCCGACTTCAGCTATGCGCGACTGCAATGCAGCGTCGATGATGTCGAAACGGGTTACGATGCGAAGGCACTGAGCCGCATGGCCAAGAAGGCACAGGAGTGGGCGAAAGGCGGACGCGAAGTTTTCATATATTTCATATCGGGCGCAAAGGTGCGAAACCCGGCGGCGGCACAAGCGCTGATCGCACGGCTTGAAAAGTAACGCGATGACGGACGTCGATGTTCGCTATCGCAGTCTCGATGCGATCCGTGGCTTTGCGGTCATGGGCATATTGCTGATGAACATCGTCGGTTTCGCGTTGCCCGATGCGGCATATATCAATCCTGCCGCTTTTGGCGCCGACGGTGCGGCAGATTATGCCGCTTGGGCGGTGGCCTTCGTCCTTATCGACGGCAAGATGCGCGGGCTGTTCTCGATGCTGTTCGGCGCATCGATGCTGCTGGTGTATGATCGGGCCGAGGCAAGGGATGGCTCTGGGCGTCAGACACATATCCGGCGGATGCAGGTGCTGTTGCTGTTCGGTGCGCTTCATTATTACCTGATCTGGTATGGCGATATCCTCATCCTTTATGCGCTGTGCGGGCTGATCGGGCTATGGTTGCTGCGGCTCGATGCTGACGCGTTGCAGAAATGGACGATCGGGCTGTTTGTCATCGGCTTCGTCATCATGGCGGCCACGGCGGCGGGGCTGTTCGCCATGCAATTTGCGGCAACGATGCCCGGAGCCGATCCCGAACTCGTCACGTCATACCGCGAGACGCTGAGCCGATTTGGTGCCGATGGTCCGGCGGTCTTCGGGGGCGAAGTCGCGTTGCATCAGGGCAGTTGGTCGGGAATCGTGTGGGATAGGTTGAATGATGGGCTGTTCGATCCGCTGATCCTGTTCGGGCAAAGTGCCGCCGAAACGCTCGGGCTGATGGCGCTGGGGATGATTTTGTTTTCCAATGGCTTTCTGACCGGCGGGTGGAACCCCGCGCGGTATCGCAGTTTCATGATCCGCGCCTATGCAATCGGCATTCCCCCGCTCTGCGCGCTGGCGGCGTGGAACTGGGCTTCGGGCTTCGATCCCATCGTGTCGCTGACCAGCTTCATTGCGTGGTCGATGCCGTTCCGGGTCGCGGTGATGCTCGGCCATGCCGCGCTGCTGATGCTGATCATCGACCGATTCATCGATGGCCCAATCCTTGCGCGGGTTGAGGCAACGGGGAAGGTGGCATTCACCAATTATCTAGGCACGTCGATCCTGATGACGGGCATATTTTATGGCTGGGGGCTGGGCCTGTTTGGCAAATACAGCCGCTGGCAGATCTATTTGTTCGTCCCGATTGTCTGGACGATCATGCTGCTCTGGTCGAAGCCGTGGCTCGCGCGGTTTCGCTATGGCCCGTTGGAATGGCTCTGGCGAAGCCTATCGCGCGGCCAATTGCAAACAATGCGCAAATAATCGACTCGGCTATTGCGAAGCGCTCGCACATCGTTTAGAGAATGATTCGCAACAGCGAGGGTTCTTTATGGTCGTTTGTGTCTGCAATGCCATTCGTGAAACCGATGTCCGCTGCGCTGCCCGCGAAGGCGCTTGCAATCCGGGGAAGGCGTACGCACGGTTTGGCAAGCGGTTACAATGCGGCCAGTGCGTTCCTTTCGCGCGTGACATTATCAGAGCTGAGCGAGCGATTGCTTGCTAGTCGCAATAGCTGAAAAATCCCGGTTTTCTGGGACTTTTGACGTATCGCGTCGGACCAATTGTTGCTATTCCCCGTGAGGAGTTCACACGGAGAATAGCATCATGAAGGGCGACCCCAAGGTCATCGAACTGCTCAACACCTGTCTCAAGAATGAGCTGACGGCGATCAACCAGTATTTTCTGCACTACCGGATGCTCGATCATTGGGGCGTCAAGAAGCTCGCCAAGTTCGAATATGGCGAATCGATCGATGAAATGAAGCACGCCGATAAGCTTGCCGAGCGCATCCTGTTCTTGGACGGTCTCCCCAATTTCCAGCTTCTTGGACGATTGCGGATCGGCGAGAGCGTCGAGGAGATTTTGAAAGCTGATCTCGAACTTGAAGAAGAAGCGCTGCCGCCGCTGCGTGAAGGCGTGGCCTATGCCGAAAGCGTTCGCGATTATGTCAGTCGCGATCTGTTCGCTTACATCCTCAAAAGTGAGGAAGATCACGTCGATACACTCGAAACGCAGTTCGATATGATCAAGCAAATGGGCATCCAGAACTATATCCAGCTGCAAAGCGAACCGCTCGAAGAAAGTTGAAGTCTGACGATCGATACGCGCGCTGGATTTTTGCATTCGGGCGCGTATCGATGGCATGATGCACCCAATCCATGATATCTCTGCGCCCATTGCGCCCGAGATCGGCTATGACACATTTCTTGCGGTCGATATCCGTATCGGGCGCGTTCTGACTGCCGCTCCGCTCGAGGGCGCACGCAGGCCGGCATTTCGGATGACAATCGACTTCGGTGAAACTATTGGTATCAAACAGTCTTCGGCGCAGATCACAGAGAATTATCGTGTCGATGAATTGCCGGGCCGGCTTGTGGCTGCGGTCGTAAATTTTCCGCCACGCCAGATCGGGAAGATGATGTCAGACGTGCTGACCTTGGGCTTTCCCGATGCGAAGGGTGCGGTGGTGCTGTTTACGCCGGATTGCGATGTGCCGCTTGGCGCGCGATTGTTCTGACTGAGACATATAGGGGAGTGACAGATGATCGAACGCTTCGGACCTGAAACGGCGTTGCTGGTGATTGACGCACAAAAGGGCGTCAACGCGCATAGCCATTGGGGCGGCGATTGCGGGCACCGCAACAATCCCGAATCCGAAACCCGGATCGCCGAATTGCTGTCGGCATGGCGCCAGGTGGGCCGCGCGATCTATTTTACGATGCACAATTCGCGTGAGGCGGCGTCTCCGCTCAAGCTCGATCTCGAAAGCGGACAGCCGCTCACCGGGCTTGAGCCGCGTAATGGAGAACGCGTCATCATCAAGGACGTCAACAGCGGCTTCGAAGGCACAGAACTCGACCTGTGGCTGCGTCGCGACCGGATTTCGCGGCTGGTGGTCGCCGGCTATTTCACCAACATGTGCGTCGAAACCACGGTGCGCGCAGGTGGCAACATGGGGTTCGATATGTATCTGGCGCACGACGCTTGCGCTGCCGGCAACCGGATGGGGCACGACGGCACAATGTTCGACGCCGAAACCGTCCATATGATGGCAGTTGCCAACCTTCACCGCGAATTTTGCACCGCGATCACCAGTGCGCAGGCAATCGCGTTGCTCAGTGCAGGCGATGCAGGATTGTTCCGCGTTCAGGGTAACGAGTTGCACCGCGGCACCGATCTGCTTGAAGCGGTCTAGTCCTCAGCAGCCCAGTTGATCGGCAAGCTCGATGAAGCTGGTTGCGCGATACTCCCACACCTGTTCGGCGCTAAGGTCTGGAGCCGGCCGGCCACCATATTCCATCGGGCGGTGAACGAACGCGGTCTGCAATCCGGCGGCACGCGCAGCTGCCAGGTCGGCGTGATGCGCAGCGACCAGACACAGATCTTCGGGCAAGATGTCGAGCGCTGCCGCCGTGGCGCGATACGCGTGCGGTGCCGGTTTGTAGACACCGGCAATTTCGGCACCCAATATGGCATCCCACGGCAGACCCGCGCGCTTTGCCATCGCAATCATCATCGATATGTTGCCGTTCGACAAAGTCACGATCGGGAAGCGCGTTTTCAGCCGCGCCAGCCCTTCGACAGCATCGGGCCACGGATCGAGCCGGTGCCAGCCCAGTGTCAGCGCCGCGCGGGCCTGCTCATCGAGATCAAGGTGCAATCGGGCAAGCAGATCGTCAAGCATCGCACGATGCAGCGTGTCGAGTTTGACGAATTCCCGAGCAAAACCGTCAGCCTGCGGCGCATTGGCGGCGGTCATCGCAGCCATGTAGCGCGCACGCCACCGATCGGCAAAATCGTGCGGATCGATATCGGGGCGTCCTGCCGCTGCAAGAACTGGCGCGGCCTCTTGCGCGATCGAGCTGCGCCAATCGACCACTGTGCCGAAAACATCGAACGCAAGTGCTTTGGGAATGTGAGCAGCGGGCATCGCCCACCCCTAAGCATAGCCAGCGAACAAAAAAAGCCCGTCCGGCAAGGGGAGGCCGGACGGGCGTCGGTGCGACCCGAAATATGGTGAGGGGGACAGCCCGAAGGCCATCCTCCCGTTTTTTAAGAAGCGACGTTCGACGATAGCGGCTTGGCGGTGACGTCGAAGCGGTCGGCATTCATGACCTTGACCCAGGCCTTGACGAAATCGCGCACGAACTTCTCCTCATGGCCCTTTTCCGCATAGACTTCGGCGGTGGCGCGAAGTTGCGAGTTCGATCCGAAAATCAAGTCGGTGCGTGTCGCGCGCCACTTTTCAGTGCGCCCGCCTCGGGTATAGCCGATGAATTCTTCATCGCTCGACGAATCGATCAGATCCCAGAACGTATCGTTGTCGAGCAGATTGACAAAAAAGTCGTTTGTCAGCTGTCCCTTCCTGTCGGTGAATACGCCTTCGGGAATGTCGCCATGATTGGCGCCCAAAACGCGCAGGCCGCCAAGCAACACGGTCATTTCCGGCCCTGACAGCCCAAGCAGCGAAGCCTTGTCAAGCAACAGCTCCTCGGTCTTCACCGGCTGACGCGTCTTGAGGTAGTTGCGGAAGCCGTCAGCCTGCGGCTCCATCCAGGCGAAGCTTTCGATTTCAGTCCAGTCCTGCGTCGCATCGCCGCGACCGCCAAGGAACGGCACTTCGACATCGAAGCCTGCGTCCTTCGCAGCCTTTTCGACCGCTGCCGTTCCTGCCAGCACGATCGCATCGGCAAGGCTGATCGACCCGCGCAACGCGTTTAGCTTTTCGAGAACGATTGCCAGTTCAGCAGGCTCGTTGATTGCCCAGTCCTTTTGCGGAGCCAACGCAATGCGCGCGCCGTTCGCGCCGCCGCGATGATCCGACTTGCGATACGTCGATGCCGAAGCCCACGCGGTCTTCACAAGCTGGCTAACGGTCAATCCGCTGGCCAGCACCGCCGACTTGAACGCTGTGACATCTGCATCCGAAGGCGCTGTGCCTTCGGGAACAGGATCCATCCAGATCAGCGTCTCTTCAGGAACTTCAGGCCCGAGATAACGAATCTTTGGCCCCATATCGCGATGGCACAGCTTGAACCATGCACGCGCGAACGCATCCTCAAGTGCCGCATGGTCGTTCAGGAAGCGCTCCGAAATCGCACGGAATTCGGGATCGATTTTTAATGCCATATCGGCCGTCGTCATCATCGTCGGCACACGCTTCGAAGGATCGCGCGCGTCGGGTGCCATGTCTTCGGGATCGGGGTTGATCGGCTGCCACTGCTTGGCACCGGCAGGGCTTTCAACCAGTTCATATTCGTACTTGAACAACAGCCGGAAGTAATCGCCACTCCACTGGGTCGGATTGTTCGACCACGAGCCTTCAATGCCCGAAGTCGTGATGTGGCCCAAGCCGATCTCGTCTTCGTTGGTCAGCCACCCCATACCCTGCATGTGCACAGCTTCTGACGCCGGGTTCTTGCCGAACGTTTCGGCGGGCTTTGCGCCGTGCGCCTTTCCGAACGCATGGCCGCCAGCAGTCAGCGCAACGGTTTCTTCCGAATTCATCGCCATGCGGCTAAAGGTCGCGCGCATATCCCGGGCCGACTGCAACGCATCGGGATTGCCACCCGGGCCTTCGGGATTGACGTAAATCAGCCCCATCTGGATCGCAGCGAGCGGTCCTTCAAGCTCGGTTGTCTCTCCATCGATTAAGCGCGTCTTTGCGCCATCGCTGACCCAGATTTCCTCAGCACCCCAGAAGGTATCACCTTCGGTCTGGAACACGTCCTTGCGACCACCGCCGAACCCGAACACCGGGCCACCCATGCTCTCGATCGCGACATTGCCTGCGAGAATGAACAGATCGGCCCAGCTGATATGCTTGCCGTACTTCTGCTTGATCGGCCACAACAGACGCCGCGCCTTATCGAGATTGCCGTTATCGGGCCACGAGTTGAGCGGTTCAAAGCGTTGCTGACCTGACCCTGCGCCACCGCGACCATCGGTGACACGGTATGTGCCTGCCGCATGCCACGCCATCCGGATCATGAACGGGCCATAATGCCCATAATCGGCGGGCCACCACGACTTGCTGTCGGTCATCAGCGCGGTAAGATCGGCTTTGAGCGCTGCGTAATCGAGCTGATTAAAGGCTTCGGCATAATCGAAATCCGGCCCCATGGGATCGGGCGACGTGCCATGCTGATGCAGCATTTCGACCGGCAAGGCTTCGGGCCACCAATCCTTGTTTTGACGACCAAGCAACGACCGCGCGGCTGCGGGCCGGTTTACAGGACAACCTGATGATTCGTTCTCTTCATAATCGGCCATGGCAACTCTCCTTCGTGTCGTGATGATTCGGCTATGGTGATGCTATGCGGCGCACGCGTTACAATCGTCCAATCAATCAATCTCTTCACTGTGATCGATTTCATGGCATCAAGTGGGGATTGGCGACGATGCTTGCAATGCGGCGCGGCACCGTGTGTAACCAGCGCGATGACACGATGGAGAGAAGCGTGATGCAAAAGCCGCTAGCAGTGTTGACCGCGTTCGCGCTGGCCGGGACAGCGCCTGCCATCGCACAGTCCGAACGCGCCGCTATCGCCGCTGACATGCCATCGTTGATGGCCATTTATCGCGATCTGCACGCCAACCCAGAACTGAGCCTCGAAGAAGTGCGTTCGGCAGGCATCATGGCCGCCGAGGCGAAGAAAGCAGGCTTTACCGTGACGACGGGCGTCGGCGGAAACGGTGTGGTGGCGGTCATGAAAAACGGCTTGGGGAAAACCGTGCTAATCCGCGCCGACATGGACGCGCTGCCATTGATCGAAAAAACTGGGCTGGCGTACGCGTCCAAGAAAACCGGAGTAATGCACGCCTGTGGGCATGATACGCACATGGCGGGCTGGATCGGCACTGCGAGGCGTCTGGCAGCTACGAAAGAGAAATGGTCGGGCACGATCGTCATGATCGGTCAGCCTGCCGAAGAACGGGTGAAGGGCGCGCGAGCCATGCTTGCAGATGGACTCTATACCCGGTTTCCCAAACCCGATTTTGCGATTGCATTCCATGATAGCCCGGGTCCTGCAGGAATGATCGGAGTAACCGATGGCTATGCGCTTGCAGCGGTCGATGGCGTCGATATCAAGGTGCGCGGCGTCGGCACGCATGGCGCGGCACCGCATCTGGGACGCGATCCGGTGCTGCTCGGGGCAAGGATCGTCAACGGATTGCAATCGATCGTTTCGCGCGAGATCAATCCGCTCGATTCAGGCGTGATCACCGTCGGCGTCTTTCAGGGCGGCACCAAACGCAACATCATCGCCGATGAAGCAACGCTTCAGCTGACCGTGCGCAGCTACAAGCCCGAGGTGCGCAAGGTCCTTCTCGATGGCATTGCGCGCGTGGCAAGGGGCGAGGCGATCGCGGCGGGCCTCCCCGACGACCGGATGCCCGAAGTGAAATCGGATGGCGAATCCGCCGACTCGACGTTCAATACGCCGGTGCTCACGCCGCGGCTTGCCAGGCTGTGGACGGCACATTTCGAAACCGGCCGCGTCATGGCAGTGCCGCCGGCGATGGCAAGCGAGGATTTCGGCGATTTCAGCCGCAATTATGCCGGGATCGAAAGCACGATTTTCTGGGTCGGTGGCACGCCGCGCGCGGCGTATGATGCAGCCAAGGGTGACATGAGCAAGCTCCCCGGCCTCCACTCGCCGCAATGGGCCCCCGATGCCGAGGCCGTCATTTCAACGGCAGTCGAGGCAATGACGGTCGCGGTGCACGAGTTGTTGAAGCGGTAGTTGACGATCCTCCCCATTTTTCTTGAAATGGGGAGGGGGGCCACGACGCGCAGCGGCGGGGTGGGGGGGCCAGCACTGGTGCCGTTGCCCCACCACCATTCGACGTCGGCGCGTCGAACGGTCCGGCCAGTGACAGCGACGCGCACCTACCAGGTCGGACTGAACGTGATCGGCGCCCGCCCGGACCGCATCTACTCGCTGTCGGCCGATCAGGTGATC
>JANPIQ010000171.1:0-28930 GCA_031425075.1 Sphingomonadales bacterium | reverse complement strand
CTTCGTCTTGGGATCGAAGGTGTAGCAATCGGGGATGCGATCCGCCTTATCGGCAGGCACTGTGAAGTGCGTGTCGTCCATCCCGAGCGGGCCAGTGATATGTTCGGCGAAATACTCGCCCAAACTCTGACCCGATACGCGCGCGACGATCACGCCAACGATGTCAGTCGCGACCGAATAATTCCAGCAGCTTCCCGGATCGAATTGCAGCGGAAGCTTCGCCAGTTGGGTAATGAAGCTGTCATCGTCCATCTTGTGCCAGTTTTCGAGCCCTGACTTGCGATAGGCAGCATCGACCGGCGTGCGCTCCTGAAAGCCGTAGGTGAAGCCCGCCGTGTGCCGCATCAGATCAATAACGCGGAGAGGCGCGGTCGGTGGTCGCGTGACGAACGGTATACCGCCCCCGCCCGCGACGAACACACCGAGATTGGCGAATTCGGGGATGTATTTGGCGACGGGTTCGGACAGCGCGATCCGCCCCTGTTCGACGAGCTGCATCAGCGCGACCGAGGTAATCGGCTTGGTCATTGAGGCAATGCGGAAAATCGCGTCGGTTTCAACCCCGCTCGACCACAGATGCGCGACTTCATCGCCACGCCCGATGAGAAGCGCTCCAAAGGGCAACTTGCCAGTCTTGAGGTACTTCTCCTCGATGTACGGTCCAATGCGTTCGAGCCGGTCCGGCAGGAAGCCGAGATCGCGCGGGTCGGATGTCATCAGCATTATCCCCGTGCTCCCGCTGCAATCGCCTCGGCCTTGGCGAACAATTCCGGATCAATCTTCAGCCCGCTTGCCTTGGCATTCTCGGTCACCTGATCGGGGCGGCTCGCGCCGATGATCGCGCTTGCCACATTGGGTTCGCGCAGCACCCAGGCAAGCGCGAATTGCGCCAGGCTGCACCCGGCTTCGTCGGCGAGAGGCTTCATCGCCTCGACCGCTTCCAGCACCTTGTCTTCGAGGAAGCGGTTGATGAAGCCGCCCATCGCATCGCTCGTCGCGCGGCTGCCTTCGGGAGGCTTGGCACCGGGCTTGTATTTGCCCGACAGCACCCCTTGCGCGAGCGGAGACCAGACGATCTGGCTGATGCCATTGGCCGCGCTCAACGGGATCACCTCCTTCTCAGGCCGCCGCCAGAGCAGTGAGTATTGCGGCTGGCTTGAGATGAATTTGACGCTGTTTGGCACTGCCAAAGAGTCGCGGATATTGATCGGCGACCATTCCGAAAAGCCGATCGCGCGTGCCTTACCCGCGCGGACAACTTCGCTCAATGCGTCCATCGTTTCCGCAATCGGCGTGTCATCGTCGTAACGGTGGCACTGGTAGAGGTCGATGTAATCGGTCTGGAGCCGCGTCAGGCTCGCATCGACCTGCTTCATCACCTGGGCGCGGCTCAGCCCCTTGTCGGTATCGGTCATCGGGAAGAACAGCTTGGTCGCCATCACATAGCTGTCGCGAGGGCGGCCCTTGAGCGTGTCGCCCAGAAACGTCTCCGCCGCACCGCGCCCGTAGATATTGGCAGTATCGATAAAGTTTATACCTTCATTGAACGACCGATCGATGCACGCCCGCGCTGCATCGGCTTCGACGCCAACGCCGAACGTCAGCCAGCTGCCGAGGCAAATTTCGGAGACATTGATCCCGCTGTCGCCGAGTTCACGATACTGCATGTGATGTGTTCCTTAGTGCGAGGTTTGGCCAAGCAATTGCCGGGTAACAGGGTGCGAACTCGTCAACCCGCCATCGACCGCGAGCGCCTGACCGTTGACGTAGCTTGCAAGGTCAGAAGCGAGAAACAATGCGGCGTTCGCAAGTTCCTCCGGCTGTGCGCCGCGCCGCAGCGGATTGAGCTGGCCGATCTTGTGCGTGACCCCTTTGTCACGCGCATAATCGAACGTGGTTTTGGTCATTCCCGTTTCGGTGAGGCCGGGGCACAGCGCATTGACGCGCACACCGCTCGTCGAAAGCTGCTGCGCCGATACTTTGGCGAGGTTGATCACGCCCGCCTTCGACGCCGAATAGGCCGATGGCCCCGCGCCTGAATTGATGCCAGCAACGCTCGCGGTCAGCACGATCGCACCGCCACGCCCCTGATCGACCATCGATTTGCCGGCATGTTTCACCATCAACGCCGGGCCAATCAGGTTGACCCGTAGCGTTTCGGCCCATGCGACCGGATCGATATCGAAAATGCCGCCCATATCGCCGATGATCCCGGCATTGGCGAAGGCAATATCGATTCCGCCAAAGGCCGATTGCGCGAGCGCGACCATTTTCGCGACGTCATCCTCGCTGCCTGCATCCATCTGCATCGCGACGGCTGCGGCGCCGATGGCTGAGGCTGTGTCATGCACTGCCTCGCTTTTGTCACCGAGCACGACCTTGGCACCTTCTTCGGTAAAACGCTGCGCCGCCGCCCTGCCAATACCCGAGCCAGCCCCTGTGATGATCGCGATTTTTCCTTCGAGCAAACCCATCATGCGCCTCCTGAAATCGTGGCCCCGCCATCGCAGACGATGGTCTGGCCGGTGGTGTATGCGCCTGCCCTCGATGCGAGGAACACCGCAGCGCCTGCAATTTCGTGCGGTTCGCCGATCCGTCCCAGACACGCCGCAGCGGTCGAGCGCTTGAGCGTCTCGGGGTTCTCCCACAAGGCGCGCGCCATGTCGGTACGGATCAGCCCGGGGGCAACGCAATTGACGCGGATATTGTGCGGACCCAATTCCTGCGCATAGTTGCGCGCAAGCTGCATATCGGCCGCCTTCGAAATGCAATAGGCCCCGAGGATCGGGGAACCTTTCAAGCCCCCGATCGACGAAATGATCACGATGCTGCCCTCGCCGCGCGTCTTCATCTCAGGGGCAACCATCTGGATCAGCCAGTGGTTCGACAGGATGTTGTTATCGAGAATCTTGCGGAACTGATCATCGGCAATGTCGAGCGACGGGCCATAATAGGGGTTCGATGCTGCGTTGCAGATAAGCGTCGTCACCTTGCCAAACGTCTTGCGCGTTTCGCTGACGAGGTTCTGCAGATCGTCCTTCGACGAGATGTTGGCAGGAACGGCAATCGCGGTGCCTGCGCCGTGCTTTGCATTGAGTTCGGCGGCCACCGCGTCGCAGGCATCGGCTTTGCGGCTCGAGATGACGACCTTGGCACCCAGTGCCGCCAATTCCTCGGCAATCGCCTTGCCAATTCCGCGTGAGGATCCGGTGATAAGTGCGACCTGGCCGGTCATATCGAATAGCGACATTCTTCTCTCCTCTTTATCCTTCCCATCGTTCCTACGATGGGAAGGGGGACCCTCACCGCGAAGACGGGGATGGTGGAGGGGCAATCGCTGCGGGCCAATGCCCCACCCTCAGTCGTCTTCGCGACTGCCACCTCCCCATTTCAAGCGAAATGGGGAGGATGAAATCGCTATTCCGCCCCTGCCTTCACTGCGAACTCCCATGCGGCATCGGCAAGCGGCGTCACCCTGTCCGACATATCTTTGGCATGCGCGCTGTTGGCGGTACCGTCGATCACGCGCTTTTTGATACCTTGCATGATGCCGCCCAGCCGGAAGAAATTATACGCAAAATACCAGTTGAGATCGGGGATGCTGTCACGCCCCGTTGCTGCGCAGTATCGCGTCACGACCTCATCGAGTTCGGGAATCCCCAGCGCCTTGCGGTCGAGGTCCATCACCCCAGACCGCCCGCCATTCGCCGTCACCCATGCCATCGCGACGTAGGTGAAATCGGCGAGCGGATCGCCCAGCGTCGACAATTCCCAGTCGAGCACCGCCAGCACCTTGGGCTGTATCGTGTCGAAGATCATATTGTCGATCCGGTAATCGCCATGGACAACGCTGGTGCGCATCTGTTCGGGCAATGTTGCGGGCAGCCATGTGATCAACCGCTCCATGGCGGGCATGGTTTCGGTTTCGGACAGCTTGTACTGCTTGGTCCAGCGATCGACCTGACGCCCGAAATAATTGCCGGGCTTGCCAAACTCGGCGAGGCCTGCGGCGGCGACATCGGTATTGTGGAGTGCGGCGAGGCTATCGATCATCGCGTCATAGACTGCGCGGCGTTCGGCAGGTTCGGCGCCCGGCATCGCACCGTCCCAGATTGTCCGGCCTTCGACCATGCCCATGATGTAGAACATCGATCCGATCACGCTGTCGTCAGTGCACAGGCCGTAGGGCTTCGCGACGGGATAGCCAGTCGGGTGGAGCCCCGCGATCACGCGATACTCGCGGTCGACCGCGTGCGCTGAAGGCAGCAGCGGCCCGTGCGGCTTGCGGCGCAAGACGTAGGAGCCGCTTTTGGCGTTGAGACGGTAGGTCGGGTTCGATTGGCCGCCTGCGAATTTGAACGCCTCGACCGGGCCTTCAAAACCCGCGACGTGTTCCGTCATCCACTCGGCGAGCGCCGCCTCATCGATTGCATCCGCACCTTCGGGTTTGACGGTGCCCGAAAACAAGGTTTGGGCATCAAGAGCGCCAGTGGTCGTCATCGATCAAAAACGATCACGCTCCGCGCGGCATCGCCCTTTTTCATCGTGTCGAATCCTTCGTTGACCTGTTCGAGGCTGATCCGTTCGGCCACCAAAGTATCGAGATCGAGCAGCCCGCGCAGGTAGAAGTCCACCAAGCGTGGCATATCGACCGGGAAGCGGTTGCCCCCCATGATTGCACCTTGGAGCCGCTTGCCCGAGAGCAAATCCATGGCCGACAGGCCGACCGAATGCTGCAACGGCATCATCCCGAGGATCGTCGCCGTCCCGCCGCGCTTCAGCGATTTGACCGCGAGTTCGCCCGCCGCCGGACGTCCGACGGCCTCGATTGCGTGGTCGACACCGCCCTTGGTCATCTCTATGATTTCGGCCGCAGCGCCAGCCGATGCCGCATCGACAGTATCGGTCGCGCCCATCTTCATCGCCAGCGCGCGCTTTTCGGGGATCGGGTCAGCCGCGATAATCCGGCCAGCGCCTGCAATCTTCGCTGCGTTTATCGTGGCAAGCCCAACGCCGCCGCAGCCGATGACCGCAACGGTTTCGCCCGGCACCAGCTTGCATGCGTTGAAGATCGTGCCTGCGCCGGTCGTGACCGCACAGCCGATGACGGCGGCGCGATCCAACGGCATGTCAGGATCGATCCGCGTGCAGGCATGTTCATGGATCAGCATCTGTTCGGCAAACGCCGACAGGTTGAGCATCTGGTTTACAGGCGTGCCATCGGCGCGCGAAATCCGCGATTCGGCACCCGCTGCGCGCCGCGTATCGCCGCCGAGGCAGAGCGACATCCGGCCGGTGACGCAGAATTCGCAATGTCCGCAAAACGCGCTGAGGCACGTCACGACGGCATCGCCGACTTTGACCGTGCGCACTTCACTGCCGATCATTTCGACGATGCCGGCCGCCTCATGCCCCGGAACCGCAGGCAGCGGATGCGGGTAAGCGCCATCGATGAAATGCAGGTCCGAATGGCAAAGCCCACATGCCGCCGTGCGGATCAGCACCTCGTGCGGGCCGGGCTTCGAAATCGAAAGTGTCTCGATCTCTAGCGGTTTGCCCGGTTCGATCAGGACAGCAGCTTTCATCGCGTCGCCGCCATGTCGCCGCTCGACATCGAGTTGTGCCCCTTCATCCCGCCATACTTGCCAAGCTCAAGCCGGGCGATGGCGCGCGCGTGCACTTCATCGGGGCCATCGGCGAGACGCAGCGTCCGCTGATGCGCATAAGCCGAGGCAAGCCCGAAATCTTCGGACACGCCGCCGCCGCCATGTGCCTGGATCGCATCATCGATGATTTGCAACGCCATGTTGGGCGCCTGCACCTTGATCATCGCGATTTCGCAAGCCGCCGCCTTGTTGCCAACAGTGTCCATCATCTGCGCGGCCTTGAGGCACAGCAGCCGCGTCATGTCGATATCGATCCGCGCGCGCGCAATGCGTTCGTGCCAGATCGAATGTTCAGCGATCGTCTTTCCGAACGCGACGCGCGTCGTCAGCCGCTCGCACATTTTCTGCAAAGCTTCTTCGGCGGTTCCGATCGTGCGCATGCAATGGTGGATGCGGCCCGGCCCGAGGCGGCCCTGCGCAATCTCGAACCCGCGCCCTTCGCCGAGCACGATGTTCTCGACCGGCACGCGGACGTCGTTCAATTCGACTTCCATATGGCCGTGCGGCGCATCGTCATATCCGAAGACGGGCAGATGCCGCAGGATGTTCACACCCTCTGCGTCCATCGGGACGAGCACCTGGCTTTGCTGTTCATGCCGCTGGGCTTCGGTGTTGGTCTTGCCCATCACGATCGCGATCTTGCAACGCGGATCGCCCAGACCCGACGACCACCATTTGCGGCCGTTGATGACATAATGATCGCCATCGCGGCGGATCGACGTCTGGATGTTGGTGGCGTCGGACGATGCGACCGCAGGCTCGGTCATCAGAAACGCCGAACGAATTTCGCCGTTCATCAGCGGGATCATCCAGCGCTTCTTCTGTTCGGCAGTGCCGTAACGATGGAACACCTCCATATTGCCGGTGTCGGGCGCTGAACAATTGAAGACTTCGGACGAAAACCCCAGCCGCCCCATTTCTTCGGCGCACAGCGCATATTCCATATTGTTAAGGCCAGGGCCTTCGAATTCGACCGTATCGTCGAGGTGATGATTGGCGCCGGGAGGCGGCATGAACAGGTTCCACAGCCCTGCTGCCTTGGCACGCGCTTTTTCCTCTTCGACGACCTGGAGCACCTTCCAGCGATTGCCGGTTTCCATCTCGGCCTTGTAGTCCGCGACGCGCGGGCGGAGATAAGTGTCAATGTGGCTCTTCACGCGATCACGCCAATAGGTTTCGCGTTCGTTGAGGGTGAAATCCATGGTCTGAGTCGTCCTCTCTCGTCTTTACGTTTGCGTCAATGTCAGCTTGAATCGGGCTTGCCTAGCCCTCTATTCTGCGGGTTGGGGGCTGGCTGCGGCGAGCTTGCGCAGCCGTTCCTCATGGTCGGCCTCGCCCAGCGGAAAGCGCAGGAAGATCGCGACTGCACACGCCACGAAAAACATCGTGAACAATGTAAAGCTCAGCATGAGCCGGTCAATCACTGCCGGATCGACCTGCCCCGGAACGGCATTTTGCGGAAAACCGACCAGGCTGATCAGCCCGCCTGCAGCAAAGGTGCCAATGCCAGTGACGCATTTCTGCATGAAGAGATTGCCCGCGAAGAACAGCCCCTCTTCACGATGGCCGGTCTTCATCTCTGAATCCTCGACGACATCGGCGAGCATTGATCCGACAAGGATCATCGGCGAAATTCCAAAGCCTGTCGCCAGGATCTGAAATGCGAAAAACACCGGCAGCGTGATCGGATCGCCATTGGGCGGAAACAGATCGATCAGTCGCAGGATATAAGGCATCAGCCCGAATGTCACTGCGATCGTTGCCATCAGCGCGGCGGCGTTCTTCTTGCCCAGCCGCCGCGAAATAGCAGGGGTAACGAGGAACGCGAACACCACGCCGATCAGCAGCGTGATCGGCCATGCCGAAAACGCCCATGCGGGAAACTCCCAGACATAACCCTGCATGTAAGTGCTGGTGGCAAAGTTGAGCCCTTGATTGGCATAGGCAAAGATGCCTGCCGCCATCAGCGTCAGGAACGCCTTGTTGTTCAGCGTGCTGCGCATGGCACGCAATTCGGCCTTTAGCGGTTGGCGCGGCGGCAGGCGATCGGGCCATTTTGCGAGTCGTTTGTGCGTGCCCAGCGCGGCGATCAGCACCGCGCCCAACATGATGCACACGCCTGTGATCGAATAGGCGTCATAGCCTTCGCGGTTCAACAGCCCGGACGGCTGTTCGGGGGTCGGCACGAGGAACACCGCATAGGCCAGCCAGAGTAGGAACAACCCGCCGATCCAGCCGAACAGATAGCGATAGCGGATGACATTGGTGCGTTCGTGATAATCGGTCGTCAATTCAGGCAGCATCGCTGCCGACGGCACTTCGTTGAGCGCGATCGCTGACCGCACGAGGATCGAGACGCCGATCAGGTAGAAGAACAGCCCGGTATCGCTCCATTGCGGCGGGTGCCACAGCAGAAACCATGACAGGCCAACCGGGATCAGCGAGGCATAAAGCCACGGATGCCGCCGCCCCCACCGGGTGTTGGTCCGGTCGCTCAGATGGCCAATCACCGGATCGATGAACGCATCTATGATCAGCGCGATCATCACCGCCAGCCCGACCAGATCGGCGCGCAACCCGATCACTTGATTGTAGAAAATCAGCAGGAAAACCGCGAAACCATTATCCTTGATGCCATAAGCCACCGCGCCCATCCCATAGGCGAGCTTGATGCGCATCGGGATAGGGCCTGCGGCAGCACTCACGCGTCGGCAGCCTCGATGAACTTTTCCAACGCTTCGAACATGCCCGGCGCGTTTTCATCCCAGCTCTGGCGTTCGCCCGCCGTGATCCCGCCATCGACGATGAAGTGGGTACCGGTGATGAACTTGGCGTCCTTGGAAGCGAGGAACGCGACCATATTGGCGATGTCTTCAGGATCGCCGCCACCGTGGACGGGCTGCGCATGGGCGGCAATCTCCGAAATCACGGCATTGGCCACCTGATGCTTTTCGGGTGGCACGTCGAGCGAGGCCGCGAAGATGTTGGTCTTGATAAATCCCGGGCAGATCGCGTTCATCCGGATCTTGTGCCGCGCCAGATCCATCGCGCCGACTTTGGTGAGCTGGATCACTGCTGCCTTCGCAACGGCATAGGCGGTTGGCGAATAGCCTGCACGCAGCCCCGCGATGCTCGCGGTGTTGACGATCGCTGCCCCTTCGCGCCCGATCATATGCGGTACGGCATAGCGGATGCCCATAGCGACCGATCGCAGCAGCAGGTCCATCGTCCGGTCCCAGCCTGCCGCGTCGATCTCGTCGATCTTTTCACGTGCGCCGCCTGCGCCTGCATTGTTGAACACGATGTCGATCCCATCGGTTTCGCTAGCAGCGTAATCCATCAGCCGCTCAATGGCCGAAACATCGCAGACATCGGTTTCGCAAAAGAGGATCTTGCCGCCCGACGATCCCGCCAGTGCCTCGCCGCCTGCCCGGTCGATGTCGGCAGCGATCACCGTTGCACCTTCACGCGCGAACAACAGGCAGGTCGCCTTGCCGATCCCCGAGGCGGCGCCTGTAATGACCGCGGTCTTCCCTGCGAATCTCATGGCTCTCTCCGTATTTTTATGAGGCTAGCCTAGGCGTGACGCTGCATCGGTCAATGTGTTTAATTGACGCTTGCGTAAAGCAAGGCCTTTGGCTTACCCCGACGTCAGATATAGGAGAGCGACATGTCCGATCTCGATTCCTTCCGCGCCGAAGCGCGTGCGTGGCTCGAAGCCAATTGCCCACCCGAAATGCGTGCACCCATGCGCAGCGATGAAGACACCTGCTGGGGCGGGCGCAAATTCGTGTTCCAATCGGAAGCACAAAAAGTCTGGATGGAGCGATGCGCTGCCAAAGGCTGGACGGTGCCTGACTGGCCGGTCGATTATGGCGGGGCGGGATTGACAGCAGCGCAAACCAAGGCGTTGCGGCAGGAGATGGCGGCGCTCAAATGCCGGACGCCGCTCTCGAGCTTCGGCATCTGGATGCTCGGTCCGGCGTTGCTCCAATTTGGCACCGAGGAACAAAAGCGCCATTATCTGCCGCAGATCGCGCGCGGTGAAATCCGCTGGTGCCAGGGCTATTCCGAACCCGGATCGGGCAGCGATCTCGTCTCAATGCAGACTTTCGGCGAGGATATGGGCGATCACTGGACCGTCAACGGCAGCAAGATTTGGACGAGCTATGCCGACAAGGCCGACTGGATTTTCTGCCTCGTCCGCACCGACAAGACCAACAAATATCAGGGCATTTCCTTCCTGCTATTCGACATGGAAACGCCCGGCGTCTCGACCAAGCCGATCCTGCTGATCAGCGGCAACTCACCCTTTTGCGAAACGTTTTTCGACAATGTCGTGGTCCCCAAGGATCAGGTCGTCGGCGAGATCAATCGCGGCTGGGATGTTGCCAAATATCTGCTCGGGCATGAGCGCGAGATGATCAGCGGTATGGGCGGCGATGGCGGCGTGACATCGCTGGGTGCGGCGATGAAGCCGGTGCTCGATACCGAACCGGTGCTGCGCGCGCAGATGGCGTTGTTCGACATCGATAACCTCGCCTTCCGCGCGCATTCCGAACGCTTCATGGACGAATGGAAAAGCGGTGAAGCGCATCCTGCCTATTCGAACCTGATGAAATATGAAGGCACCGAACTCAACAAGCGCCGCAACGAACTCGTGATGGCGATGGGCGGAAGCGATGCCCTCGAATGGTCGAGCGAGAAATCGCGCAGTGGGGCAAGGGCGCGCGGCTGGCTGCGCACCAAGGCTAACAGCATCGAAGGCGGCACGAGCGAAGTGATGCTCAACGTCGTCGCCAAGCGGATATTGGAGATGCCAGGGGCTTAACTGACTTAAGCCCCTCCTCTTTAGGGGAGGGGTTGGGGTGGGGACTCTCCACCTGCAGAATGTCGGATACCCCTAACCCCTCCCCTGAAGGGAAGGGGCTGGAGACAGAAAATGCCCCTGACACTCACCGAAGACCAGACGATGCTCAAGGACAGCATCGCCCCGTTCCTCGCCGAAGAGGCGCCCGTCAAACACCTCCGCAGCTTACGCGACAGCGACGATGCGACTGGCTTTTCGCGCGACTTGTGGAAGAAGTTTGCCGAAATGGGGCTGACCGGCATTCTGATCCCCGAGGCCGATGGCGGACTCGGGCTTGGCCATGTCGAGGCAGGGATTGTACTCGAGGAAATCGGGCGCAACCTGAGTCCTTCGCCGTTCCTGTCGACTGCCGTCGCGGCGGTCGAGGCGCTCAATGCAGGCGGTGCCGCACTTCGCGCCGAATGGTTCCCGCGCATATTGTCGGGCGATGCCGTTGCCGCACTCGCGATCGACGAAGGGCCGAAACACCGCCCCGCCGCGACTGCGCTCAAGGCCGAACGCTCGGGCAACGGCTTCAAACTGACCGGCACCAAGCAGTTCGTAATCCACGGCCATACCGCCGACCTGTTGCTCGTTTCGGCGCGCACCTCTGGCGCAGCAGGGGATGAAGACGGGATCACATTATTCGCGGTGCCGCGCGACACGGCAGGGCTTTCGGCAGACACCGAACGGCTGGTCGATTCAAGCCTTGCCTCGCGGCTCACCTTCGAGGGCGTTCAGGTCGATGCCGATGCCGTGATCGGCGAAGTCGATGCCGGATGGGGGCCGCTGACCCGCTTGCTCGATGCCGGACGCACCGGCGCTGCCGCCGAACAGGTCGGCGTCGGGTCGGGCGCGATGGAAATGACATTCACTTACCTCAAACAGCGCAAGCAATTCGGCAAGCTGATCGGCGAATTTCAGGCGCTCCAGCATCGTGCTGCGCATTTGTATGGCGAGATGGAGGGCGCGCGCTCGATCGTCCTCAAGGCACAGCAATTGCTCGATGCAGGTGACAAGAATGCTGAGCTTTATGTCGCCGCCGCCAAGGCCAAGGCGGGGATCGCGTGCAACCTTGCCGTGCGCGAAGGAGTCCAGATGCACGGTGGGATCGGGATGACCGACGAATATGACATCGGCCTGTATATGAAGCGCGACCGTGCGCTCGCCGAATTCATGGGTGACCAATGGTTCCACGCCGACCGCGTGGCCAAGATGAACGGATATTGATCATGGATATTGCCAAACTCTTCAGTCTCGAAGGCCGCGTTGCGCTGGTGACGGGGGGCTCCAAAAATCTCGGCAAGCATATGGCCGAAGGTTTCATCGCGGCGGGATGCGAGCGGGTGTATATCAACTCGCGCAAGGCCGATGCGTGTGAAAAGACCGCCGCCGAACTGGGGCCCAAATGCATTCCGCTGGCTATGGATGTGTCGAGCGTCGAGAATTGCAAGGCGTTGGCGGCCGCACTTGCCGAGCGTGAGCCGAAGCTCGACATCCTCGTCAACAATGCGGGCGCTGCCTGGGGCGAGGCATTTGAAACCTTCCCCGAAGTTGGCTGGGACAAGGTCATGGACCTGAACGTCAAGGGCCCGTTTTTCCTCACGCAGGCGCTTTATCCGCTGCTCAAGGCCGCAGCGAGCCAGGCGCAGCCCGCCAAGGTGATCAACATCGGGTCGATCGACGGGATTCGGCTCAACCCGTGGGAAACCTATAGCTACCACGCGTCGAAATCGGCGATTCTTTACCTGACCAAACGGATGGCAGCGCGGCTCGTTCAGGATCAGATCAACGTCACCGCAATTGCCCCCGGTGCGTTCGCGTCGGACATGAACAAGGCCGCGCGCGATCATGGCGACGCGGTGGCAACGCGCATCCCCAACAAGCGAATTGGCGTTGCCGAAGACATGGCGGCTGCCGCGATCTACCTCGCGTCGAACGCGGGCAATTATGTGATCGGCGATACGATCACCGTCGATGGCGGTGTCGCGCACGCCAATCTTGGCAGCAGCATCGACGCATGAGCGTTCACGGGCTGGCCCAAGGGCCGTTCGCAGCGGTCAAGGCCGTCATGGACGCCAGTTTCGCGAGCGGGGCCGACATTGGCGCCTCATTCTGCGCGACCAAAGATGGCGAGACGGTTGTCGACATCTGGGGCGGCCATGCCGATCCCGCCAAAAAACGCGCGTGGGAGCGCGACACCATCGTCAACGTCTATTCGACGACCAAGACGCTGGCGGCGCTGACAGCGCTGATGCTTGCAGACAGGGGTGTGATTACCTTCGAAGACCCGGTCGCGAAATACTGGCCCGAATTTGCCGCGGCAGGCAAAGCCGATGTGACCGTCGCGCAAATCATGAGCCATTCGGCAGGGCTGTCGGGCTGGAACGAGCCGATTGCCAAGGCCGATCTTTATGATTGGGAGAAATGCACCGCGCTTCTCGCTGCGCAAGCGCCGTTCTGGGAGCCAGGGACCGCGCCCGGATACCATGCGCTTACTCAAGGCTATCTGATCGGCGAAGTCATCCGCCGCGCGACGGGTAAGAGCATCGGCACAGTGTTTCGCAAAGAGATTGCCGAGCCGCTGGGGGCCGATTTTCACATCGGGCTTCCGGCATCCGAGGACGCTCGCGTTGCCGAATTGCTGCCTCCACCTGCGGCACTTGCGGCAGAAATGTCGTCCGAGCTGCAGCGCAACATGGCGACCAATCCGGGGATCGACGTCGCTGAGACCCGAACCCGGGCATGGCGCGCCGCTGAAATTCCGGCAGCCGGCGGCACCGGCAATGCGCGTTCGGTGGCCGAAATCCACACCATCCTTGCCAACGGCGGTACCGCCAAAGGCAAGACCTTCCTGTCCGAAGCCGGATGCAGGCGCGCGCTTGACTGTCAGATTGAGGGCGCAGACCTCTGCCTTGGCATTCCGGTGCGCTACGGCATGGGGTTCGGGCTGCCCGGCGGGATGGTGCCGCTTCCCAATGCGAACAGTTGCTATTGGGGCGGCTATGGCGGGTCGATCGCGATCGTCGACATGGATGCGCGCACGACCTTTTCCTACGTCATGAACCGGATGGAGGGCACCACGACCGGCGATGCCCGCGGCTTCGCTCTCGTCATGGCGACATGGCAGGCGATGATGGACTGAGGTCAGGCCGCGTCGCTGATCCCAAGTTCGGTTAGCTTGCGATACAGCGTTGACCGCCCGATCCCCAATCGCCGGGCCACCTCGGTCATCCGCCCGCGATAGTGACCGATGGCCAATCGGATCACATCGGCCTCGATCTCATCGAGCAACCGGATATGCCCGTCGGGCCGATACAGCGCAACGCCTGCCGCCGTGGCCCGGCCGGGATATCCCGTTGGCGCATGAAGTCTGGCAATGTGCGGAAAATCGATTGCCGTCAGCGCATCGCCGTCACACAGCAACGCCGCGCGGAACAGTGCATCATGCAGCTGGCGGACATTGCCCGGCCAGCCATAGGCCGCCAGCAGCGACACTGCATCGTCGGTGATACCCAAAGACCGCATAGCAGGCTGGCTGGAAATGCGATTGAGCAAGTGACGCGCGAGCGCAGCGATATCGGCGCTGCGGACGCGCAGCGGCGGGATGACAAGGTGGATGGCTGCCAGCTTGTAGAACAGATCTTCACGATATCCGCCCGCAGACGCAATCCCGCGCAGCCGCCCGTCTTCGGAGGTAATTACGCGGACATCGACTTCGCGAAATCCCCTCGCGCCGATGGGGTGAACTTCGCCCGTTTCGATAAAGCGCAAAAGCCGCATCTGCGCTTCTGCTGGTAGTGCGGACACATCGTCGAGGAAAATCGTGCCGCCTTCGGCATCGATCACCTTGCCCTGCGCCCGGGTGAACGCGCCCGTGAATGCCCCCTTTTCATGCCCAAACAATTCGGATTCGAGGAGGTTCGCGGGAAGTGCGGCACAATCGACCACGACGAAGGGTCGCTTTTCGCGGGCCGAAGCGAGATGAATTGCGCGCGCAACCACCGCTTTCCCGGAGCCTTGTTCGCCTTCGATCATGACGGGCAGTTTCGATCGGGCCGCTTTGGCAGCGATTGCGAGTGCCGCACGAAACTCAGGATCGGACCCCACGATTTCGCCAAAAGTCATCGGCTGGACGAATTTTTCGGTGAGCGGTCGCAATTCGCCCTGAAATCCGCTGCCGACAGCGGTCGCTTCCAGCGCGGCGATCATCCGGTCCGGTGCAACGGGTTTGACAAGGAAATCGCTGGCCCCTGCGCGCATCGCATCGATTGCGACATGCGTCGATCCCAAGGCGGTCAGCAACAGGATCGGGATTTGCGGCCGTTCGGTTCGCAACGCACGAATCAGCCCTGCAGCCTCAGCACCCGGAACTGACTGATCGACGAGGACCGCATCGAGCATCATGCCATCGCGCGTGCCGAGCATTGCGCGCGCGGTTTCGGCATCGGGCGCGATCAGTGTGCGCCAGCCAGCGCGCGCGGCGAGCGCTGCAACCAGCCGTTGCTGCGCAGGCTCGTCATCGACGAGCATCACCATCCGCGTCCCTGAAGGTGTCATCCCTGCCCCTGTGTCCCGATTTTGGACACTATGGTGCAATCGGAGTAAATTTAGCATGAATGCAACTAACGGTTCGAACAGGCTTGAGACAGTTCGCTGCTGCGGTTAGTGTCCCCCATCATCTTTGCACAAGAGACCAAGGGGCAGGCACAATGGCGGGCAATCAGGATATCAAAGAAAACCGGTCGACCTATGAAAGCGTCATGGCGATGCTGAAATGGGGCACCGTGGCATCGGCGCTTGTTGCGGCACTCGTCCTCATTCTGATTTCCGGCTGATGGTCCGCATCGCAGTATTGAAGGAAACCGCACCCGGCGAAACACGCGTTGCAGCGATTCCTGAAACCGTCAAAAAGTTCATTGCCCTGGGGGCCGAAGTCGCTGTTGAAAGCGGCGCGGGAACTTCCGCGTCGATCAGCGACGATGCCTATGCCGCCGCCGGTGCCAGCATCGGATCGGGTCAGGATGCCGTGGCCAAGGCCGACATCATTCTTGGCATTCAGGGTCCGGACGCAAGCAGCCTTACCGGGGCTAATCCCGGTGCCTGGATCGCGGCAAGTCTCGATCCGTTCGGGCAACGCGCGCGGATCGACGACTATGCCAAGGCGGGTTTCGAAGCGCTTGCAATGGAATTCATGCCGCGCATCACGCGCGCGCAGGGGATGGACATCCTCTCATCGCAATCGAACTTGTCGGGGTACAAGGCCGTGATCGATGCCGCCGGTGCCTATGGCCGCGCGTTTCCGATGATGATGACGGCGGCTGGAACGATCACCGCTGCGCGCGCGTTCATCATGGGCGTTGGCGTTGCCGGGCTTCAGGCGATTGCGACCGCAAGGCGATTGGGCGCGCAGGTATCCGCGACCGACGTCCGGTCGGCAGTCAAGGAACAGATCGAATCCTTAGGCGCGAAGGCGATCTTCGTTGATAGCGTCGCAGGGATCGAAGGCGAAGGTGCAGGCGGTTACGCAACCGAAATGTCCGACGAATATAAGGCTGCGCAGGCAGAGTTGGTATCGAGCCATATCGCCAAGCAGGACATCGTGATCACCACCGCACTGATCCCCGGCCGCGCCGCGCCTGTGCTCGTGACCGACGCGCAGATTGCGACCATGAAGGCCGGCAGCGTGATCTTCGATCTCGCAGTCTCGCAAGGCGGCAATGTCGAAGGCTCGGTTGCCGATCAGGTCGTGGTGAAACACGGCGTCAAGATCATCGGCTATGCTAACACGCCTGCGCACCTTCCCGCCGATGCTTCGGCGCTGTTCAGCCGCAACCTGTTCATCTTCATCCAGGCGTTCTGGGACAAGGACGCAGGCAGGCCTGTCCTTGATGCCGAAATCGGAGATGCGATCCGACTGACGCAAGGTGGCAAGGTCGTGCATGAGAGGTTGCGGGGGTGAGTTTCGCTCACTGACAGATTGGATCATGGCTCTGTATCATGCCACTTAGCTCAATTCTTCCTTGCATGAAGGCACTTGAGCCCGGCTTGCGAGCACAGGGCATATGTGGACTTCATGTGTTCGGCTCGCAGGCACGGGGCGACGCGATCAGTGATTCGGATATCGATCTAATGTTCGATCTTGCACCGATGTGCGCTTCAGCGTGTTTGATCTGGCGCGAATAGCGCGCGGACTTGGCGAGGTGTTGGGGAACAAGGTGGATTTTGTCCCTCGCCGCTCGTTGCGCCCGTTTATCAATACAAAAAGGAAGCCGAACGGATTACCGTTTTCAGGTGACTGGCAACGAGCGTTACATGGTTTACTTATCGCTGATCGGAGCAGCGATCGACGATGTACGACGTCGCTTATCCAACGCCGAATATGATTGCTTTCTGTCGGACCGCGACGAACAGGCGCTCGCGGCATTCCGGCTTTCGATCATCGGGGAAAATGCCAACAAGCTGCCCGCCGAAGTAAAAGTGCGTCACTCCAAAATTCCGTGAGCAGATATGGTTGCGTTCCGGAACATTGTGAGCCACGAATATCATCGTATCGATCCGGCATTGGTGTGGGAGGCGTCACCGGCGCTCGACGACATCGCGGCGATGGTGGATGCCGAATTATATGCACGCGGGGGATAATGATCACATGGACTTCATCAGCATCTTGTCGATTTTCGTGCTGGCGTGTTTCGTCGGCTATTATGTTGTCTGGTCGGTCACCCCGGCACTGCACACGCCGTTGATGGCTGTCACCAATGCGATTTCATCTGTGATCATCGTTGGCGCGCTGATTGCAGGTGCGGCGGCTGGGTTCGGGGCCGCGAAGTGGCTTGGGCTGCTCGCGATCGTCGGGGCGAGCATCAACATCTTCGGCGGCTTTGCGGTCACCGAACGGATGCTGGCGATGTATAAAAAGAAGGAGCGGCCTGCTCCCAAAGCGGAGGCCAAGTAAATGCCGCACACTGCACCCCCCGCATGGGTCATGCTCGCCTATTTAATTTCGGGCATTCTGTTCATTCTCGCGCTGCGCGGGCTTAGCTCTCCGTCGACGTCGCGGCAGGGCAATCGTTACGGCATGATCGGGATGGCAATTGCTGTCGGCACCACGCTCGCCACGCATCTGCCGCAAAAGGCAGGCGGCGCGTTTCCGGGTGAAGCGATGCTCTCGGCGCTCGATGTGCCGGGGTTGCTGCTGGTACTCGGGGCGATCGGCATCGGTGCCGTAATCGGCCTTGTGACTGCCAAGCGGATCGCGATGACCGATATGCCGCAGCTGGTCGCCGCGTTCCACTCGCTCGTCGGGCTGGCAGCGGTGCTCGTCGGCGCGGCGGCGTATCTCGATCCGCAATCGTTCGGGATCGTCGATGTGACGAGGCATTCGATGGACCCGCTCGCGCAGTTGCCGATCAAGGCGGCAAGTGCTGTCGAATTGGGTCTTGGCGTGGCGATTGGAGCGATCACATTTAGCGGCTCCGTCATCGCGTTTGCCAAGCTCAACGGCAACATGTCGGGCTCTCCGATCATGCTGCCGGGGCGGCACATCATCAACCTTGGCACGCTTGCCGCGATTCTCGGCCTCGTTGGCTTTTTCACCGTCGAACAGGCACCATGGGTGTTCTGGACGATTACGATATTAAGCTTTGCGATCGGTTTCCTGCTGATAATCCCGATCGGCGGCGCGGACATGCCCGTCGTCGTGTCGATGCTCAACAGCTATTCGGGCTGGGCGGCCGCCGCGATGGGGTTCACGCTTGAAAACAGCGCGATGATCATCACCGGCGCACTCGTCGGTTCATCGGGGGCGATACTTAGCTACATCATGTGCAAGGCGATGAACCGCAGCTTTATCAGCGTGATCGCGGGCGGCTTCGGTGCGGCCGCCGATACGAGTGGCGCGGCCGCGAAAACCGACCGGCCGTGGAAACGCGGTTCGGCAGAAGATGCGGCCTTCCTGCTCAAGGAGGCCGAACAGGTCATCATCGTTCCCGGTTACGGCATGGCGGTGGCGCAAGCGCAACATATCCTGCGCGAAATGGGCGACGTCCTCAAGAAAGAGGGCGTCCGTGTTAAATATGCGATCCACCCCGTCGCGGGCCGGATGCCGGGGCATATGAACGTGCTGCTTGCTGAGGCCAACGTGCCTTATGACGAAGTCTTCGAACTCGAAGATATCAACAGCGAATTTGCGCAAACCGATGTGGCGTTCATCATCGGTGCGAACGATGTGGTCAATCCCGCGGCGAAAACCGACAAATCGTCGCCGATCTACGGGATGCCGGTCTTCGATGTCGAAAAGGCCAAGACTGTGATGTTCATCAAGCGCAGCATGGGGGGCGTGGGCTATGCAGGCGTCGATAATGACGTGTTCTA
This sequence comes from Sphingomonadales bacterium, assembly GCA_031425075.1. Classification (GTDB taxonomy): domain Bacteria; phylum Pseudomonadota; class Alphaproteobacteria; order Sphingomonadales; family Sphingomonadaceae; genus Aquisediminimonas. The sequence continues at coordinate 10,042 of JANPIQ010000171.1, read as the reverse complement.
TATGGACCAGACGATGATGCTCCTTGCCGATGCCAAGAAGATGGTCGAGGATATTGTGAAAGCAATCCAGCATTAGAGGCGCAGCGCGGGCACGGAATAGCGTTGCTATTCCGCTCTCGCACCAGCCCGGCGAGCGTGCGGAGCAACGTCTGACGGCGTGCCTTTGCCACGACGGGCATTGGAGCAAAGAAGGCGGGGCTTCGACAGCCTAAGCCTAGACGGGGTGGGTCAGGCCTTTGAGCTTATGTCCAGCACGAACAATCTCCGCCTCACTGAGCCTGTCGAAGCGCTGTCCTGACTTCGGCACCAAGGTCCGGAACTGATGCGTATCATCCTGAAAACGCTCTGTTGGCTCCTCATTCTCCTCCTAGCCACCGTCCTTGTCTTTCGCATCGCCGCGAACTTCCGCGAAACCGGTGCCGCGCCACCCCTGACGACCAGCTTCATCGCGACGCGATACGGCAAGGTCGCGGTCCAGATCTCCGGCCCTGTTACGGGTCCGCGCGTCGTGCTTCTCCACGGAACTGCGGCGTGGAGCGGGTTCTGGCGCGATGTTTCGGCGCATCTGGCAGGCAAGGGATGGCGCGTCATCGCGGTCGATGCGCCGCCATTCGGCTGGTCGGATCGAGACCCGCAGGCGCGATACAGCCGCGTGCAACAAGCCGAACGCCTGGCCGACATCCTTCAATCGACCGGCCCTGCGACCATTGTCGGCCACAGCTTCGGCGCTGGCGCAGGCACCGAACTGGCGTTGCGCGAGCCGGATAAGGTCGAAGCATTGGTGCTCGTCGCCGCAGCCTTGGGGCAATTCGATCCGCCGCGCGGAGAAAATGGGCCTGCGCGCCTCGTATCGGTCGATCCGCTGGCGCAGGCTGTTATCGGTGCCAGTGTGACCAACCCGATGTTGACCCATCCGCTGCTCAAAAGCTTCCTCCACCGCAAGGGCGCGGCCGCAGCCTGGATCGAAACGCTCGAAGCCCCGATGCGGCGCGAAGGGTCGACGGGGGCTTATGCGGCATGGCTGCCCAATCTTCTGGCGACCGCTGACGGCGCGCGAAGCCGCAAACGTACGGCCATCGAAGACATTACTGTGCCGGTCGCGGTCATCTGGGGCAAGGCCGATACGGTCACCCCCGTTCAGCAAGCTACCCACATCGCAGCACTGACGCGCGCTGCGTCAACGATTTTGTTACCCGATGTCGGGCATATCCCGCATATCGAAGATCCGAAGGGGTTTCTCGTCGCACTCGATACAAGCCTTGCGGCGGTGCGTGACACAAGGGGCGAGTGACAATGCGGAAGAGAATGATTGCGGGTGGATTGACGGTCGCAGGCACCATAAGCGCGGTCGTGCTCGCGGCACCACTGGCCGCCGATCCCGATGGTCCCAAAGATTGCGGCGGGCCTGATATCGGGAATGATGCAAAGCCCGATGCAGCCTCGCAGTCCGCTGAACCAAACTGGTCGCAAAAATTCGGCACGATCAACGATGAAAGCTGCCTCAACCGCACGGCGGTGCGCGGGATTGTTGTGCCCCGAACTTATGGCGATGTTGCAGGCGCACTCGCCTGGGCCCGCGCAAAATCGCTTCCGGTAACAGCCGCAGGCGTCAAACACAGCATGGGCGGGCAGGCATTCACCAAGGGCGGCGTCGTTCTCGATATGACGGCCATGAACGCCATCAAGCTCGATCCGATCGGAATGACGGTGACCGTTGGCGCAGGCGCGCGCTGGCACGATATCCAGAATGCGATCCACCCGCGTTATGCGATCAAGGCGATGCAATCGACCGACGTCTTCACCGTTGGCGGATCGATTTCGGTCAATGCGCACGGCATGGATCATCGCGCAGGCGCACTGATGGGATCGATCCGGAAACTCAAGATGATGATGGCCGACGGCTCGATCATGACCGCGTCGCGCACCGAAAATCCCGAGCTGTTCCGCCACACGGTCGGTGGATACGGGTTGTTTGGCGTCATTCTCGAAGCGACGCTTGATGTGGTTCCCAACGATGTCTACGCGTCAGGCCGCGACGTGATTGCGACGACCGATTTCCCCAAGACGTTCGCTACACTCGAAACCGACCCCGATGTTGCGCTGACCTACACGCATTTATCTACCTCGCCAGGCAGTCTTCTCAAAGAAGCGCTGGTCTATCGATACGCCAAGGTAAAAGACCCAATCGGCGAGCGACCGCCGCTGGGCGAAGTCGGCGCGGTCAAGCTGCGGCGGTTGCTCGTCAACCTGTCTAAGCACGGGCATGCGATGCGCAGCCTCAAATGGTGGAGCGAAAAGAACCTCGAACATCGCTTCGAAGCCTGCACGATCACGCGCGCACAGGCGATGGCCGATGGCGAGGCGTGCCTGGTTTCGCGCAACGATCCGATGCATGATTCAGTGCCCTATCTGTATAATGATCTGAAGGGCGAGACTGACATCCTCCACGAATATTTCGTGCCGCGCGATCGCATCCTACCCTTCGTCGAGGCGATGCGTGAGGTGTTTGCACGGCGGAATACCAATTTGATCAACGCGTCGATCCGCGCGGTCGAAAAGGAGGAGAACGCGCTGTCTTATGCGCCCGAACGCGCATTCTCGGTCGTGCTCTACATCAACCAGAAGGCCACGTCCGAAGGCGATGCTGAAATGAAGGCGCTGACGAGTGAGTTAATCGACCTGACGCATGCGCAGGGCGGGCGCTTCTTCCTGCCCTATCAGCTTCACTATACGCCCGAACAGCTCAAGGCGAGCTATCCCGAGATTGGTGCGTTTTTTGAAGCCAAGAAGCGATGGGATCCGAACGCGCTGTTCCGCAACAGCTGGTATGATCGATACGCTGGGGCGGTGATGAAGCGCTGATGACAAGCGGTTCACGTAAAGCCGTTTTTGAGTGGCAATCAGCCATTCGCGAGAGGCGCAAAACACGCCGCCCCTATCCGGCCTTCGATTACCAAAATCGCGCCAGCGCCATACAGCCGCGCCGCAAACCCTGCGTTTTCAGAAACCGCCAGCACAGCATTGCGGCGTCGTTCGACAATTCGCCCGCCCGCTGCGGCGACCACTTTTGCCGCGTCAGCACCAACCACTGCGACTTGGCGATTGCCCGCAAATGGCAATGCAAAGCTGATCGCCACCCAGCTTGCCAGTGCAATCGCAGCACCTGTAAGCCAGCGGCGCATCAATAATCGTACACATGCTCGAGCGCGGCGCCCTTCGCCGTAAGGCCTGCAAGCGACGATGAAAGGTCGGGAACTTTGATCAGCACGCCCTGCCGCTCAAGTTCGGGCTCGTCGGCAAGCGGCATCGCGAACAGCGGCTTGCCCAAGGGGGCGGTTCCGCGCGGTGCAGCGATGGTCACGAAGATATCATCATTTCCCGCAATTTCCTCGATGGTGATCCCTTGCCGCGACAGCGCGTCGGCAATCTGCGTGAAACGGGCATAGCGGGGAACATCGAAAACGCTTTCGCCGAGCGGTTTGATATCCTGGCCAAGCGGCAGCACCGCCGCGCTCGGCGCATCGATCACCACCCGCATCCGCGTTTCATCGGGGCCAATGGTCGCGCCTGTTGCCCAGCCGATCAGCCCGGCATAGCCGCTCTTCACGCCATATTCCGCACTCAGCGCCAGCCGTCGCTCCCAGTGCCGAAAGCCTCTGCCTTCGACATCCCACACCTTTGAAAAGGCCTCGCCGAAGTCAAAACGATACCAGGGCGTTTCGTGCATGAAATCGCCGTAATCCTGCTGAACCTTGCGCGCATAGGCGTCTGCGGAGCTCTTCCATCCGCCAATCGATTCGGACAGTCGCCCAATGCTGGACTCATACATGGCCTTGACCAGCATCTCGATGCTGAAGCTATAGCCGATGGTGTAGACCATTACCTTGACATCGCCCGCAGCCTTTGGATCGGCAGCCCGATTGACCGCGCAATAGCTTTGCCAGAACCCGACGATATCGCCGGAATAGGGATAGGCGCTTGGCGGTGCCGAAATCAGGTGCCGTCCCAAGCTATCCGCCGAATAGACAATGTGCCATTCGGGATAAGTCAGCAGGCTCCGCGCTTCAGGGCGCTGGTCGGCAGCTTTGGCAAGGGTCGGCTTATAGCGTGCGCCACCGATAGCCTCCGGCCCGCAACTGCCCTCGATATAGGCAATCGGCGCGATCAGCGCTGCTGCCACTATCCCGGCAAGCCACCAGCGCTTTTTCATGCCGATCGCTTGGCCAGCACAAAGCCAATGAGGATCGCGCCGCCACCGAGCAGGATATGCGGTAAATTGGCGAAAAAGCGGGTCAGCACCGGCAGATCCAAGACGCCATAAAGCACGATCCCGCCATCGAGATAGCCGCTGCCGAACAGCAGCCCCATCACCGCGTCGGCAAAATAGAGCACACCGAAGATGCGGAAATACTGCACTGCTGCATTGCGCGAAATCCACGCCGCGACGCCGCCCCACAGCCCCGAAGCGAAGTGCAACGCATCGTCATACAGATCGAGCGTGAACAGCCCGAACAGTCGGCCATCCTTGTCTTCAAACCCCGGCACATAACCGATGGCGACCACGAGCGTCAGGATGAAGAAATACCCAAAGCCAGCCTTGCGCACAAAATCCATGATGCATCCCCCTTGGCTATGGTCTAGCGCGCCGCCTTCTTGAGCGAAAGCCGTACCAGCGCATCGAGGCTGGCGCCCTGCCCGAGTTCGGCCTCTGCCGCCGCGACCGCAGCGCCCGCTTCTGCAGGCCGGAAGCCGAGCCCGGTGAGTGCCGAAACCGCGTCGGACGCGTTGCCGCCTGCTCCCCCGGGCGCTGCGCCTGCCGGCCCGATCGCAACGCCCCCCACCTTGTCCTTCAGTTCGCGCACGATGCGTTCGGCAAGCTTTGGCCCGACCCCGTTCGCACGCGCGACCATCGCCTTGTCCTGCCCTGCCACTGCGCGGCTTAGTTCTTGCGGATCGAGGCTCGACAATATGTTGAGCGCGACCTTGCCACCAACGCCTTGCACGCCTGTCAGCAGCCGGAACCAGTCGCGTTCGCCTGCGCTGCCAAAGCCGAATAGCGTCATCGCATCTTCGCGCACCTGCATTTCGGTGAACAGCATGACCTGCCCGCCAATCGGACCGATAGCGGCGAGCGTTCGCGTCGATGCCAGCACGAGATAGCCCACGCCGCCGACATCAAGGACAAGATGGTCGGCGGCGGCTTCTGCCAGAATTCCGGTCAAACGCGCAATCAAGCCAACCCCCTACACGCGACAGCGCCTCACCCCTCCCTAGCGGTCTTCGCGGTCCATAGCGACCTACGCGTGAAATGAAGATGCTTTGGCGCGCACCCAACGTAGGTAATTTCTCGCAAAGACCGCAAAGGACGCAAAGAAGGAGGGTTCAAGGCCTGCCGTCCGCGCCGTGATGCGCGTGACAGATCGCCACCGCGAGCGCATCGGCTGCATCGGCGCCTGCCAGCTTCACGCCCGGCAGCAGGATCTTGAGCATCGCCTGCACCTGCGCCTTTTCCGCAGCGCCGGTGCCGACGACAGCCTTCTTCACCAGCCGCGTCGCATATTCGGCCACCGGCAATCCGCTGCGGGCTGCGGCAAGCAGGCAGACGCCGCGCGCTTGGCCAAGCTTCAACGTCGATTGCGCATTGGTGTTGACGAACACCTCCTCGATCGCCGCGCAATCGGGGCGGTGCCCAAGGATCATGTCGGTAAGCGCAGCATTGATCACCACCAGCCGATCAGGCAGCGGCATTTTCGAATCGGTCGCGATCTGGCCATTGGCGATATGGGTTAGCCGGTTCCCCACCGCCGCAATGATGCCCCAGCCGGTGGTGCCCAGTCCCGGGTCGAGGCCAAGACTAAGCAAAATTATCTCACGCAAAGACGCAAAGACGCAAAGGTACAAGTCATGGCTTCTTCTTCGCGCCTCCGCGCCTCCGCGTGAATCCTGTCACTACCCCAACCGCTCGAGCACGTCCTCAGGCACATCGTAATTGCCCCAGACGGTCTGGACATCGTCATCGTCTTCCAATGTGTCGATCAGCTTGAGCAACTTGCTCGCATCGTCTTCCCCGACTTCGACCATCGTCGTCGGTTTCCACGCAAGCTTGACGCCTTCGGGCTCGCCGAGCGCCAGTTCCAAAGCCTTGGCAACAGGGTGCAGGCTTTCCATGCTCGTCCAGATCGAATGGCCCTCTTCGCCCGATTCGACATCGTCTGCGCCTGCCTCAAGCGCTGCTTCGAACACGGCTTCGGCATCACCGGCCTTCGCGCCATAATCAATCAGACCCAGCCGATCGAACCCGTGCGCCACTGAGCCCGCAGTGCCCAGATTGCCGCCATTCTTGCTGAATGCCGTGCGCACATTGGTCGCGGTGCGGTTGCGATTGTCGGTCAGCGCCTCGACGATGATTGCGGTGCCACCGGGGCCATAGCCCTCGTAACGGATTTCCTCATAATTTTCGCCGTCGCTGCCCGCCGCCTTGTCAATTGCGCGCTGGATATTGTCCTTGGGCATCGACTGCGCGCGCGCCGCCATCACCGCGGCACGCAGCCGAGCATTGGCGTCAATATCGGGCAGCCCCGTCTTTGCCGCCACAGTGATTTCGCGGCTAAGCTTCGAAAACGCCGCCGAGCGCTTCTTGTCCTGCGCGCCTTTGCGGTACATGATGTTCTTATATTTGGAATGGCCTGCCATGGGGTCACTTGCGTTGGTTTGTGTTGGGCAACGCCCTAGCCAAGCCATCAGGCTAGAGCAATCTTTGCCACCAGCCCACATCGCGCCAGCCGTCCATCTTCCAGCCCACCTCGCGATAGATGCCCAGCGGCTCGAACCCCATTGACTGATGGAGCGCGATGCTTGCGGCGTTTGGCAATGCTATCCCGGCAAAGGCCGCATGAAACTGCCGTCCTGCTAACAAGGGCAGAAGCTCTGCATAAAGCGCCCGTCCGATACCCTGACGCGCAAAATGCGGATCGACATAGACGGCAACGTCGCACGACGTTCGATAGGCTTGGCGTGTTCGATGCGGCGAACCATAGGCGTAGCCGCTGACATGTCCTTCTATCTCCATGACAAGCCAGCCGTGCGAGGTTCCATAGTCGGCGATACGGCGTGCCATTTCGCGCTCGTCTGGCGGGTCAAGTTCGAAACTCGCCCAGCTTTCGGTGACGAACGGGCGATAGATCGCCGCACAGGCTGCCGCATCGTCGACCGTCGCTGGCCGGATTGTCCTCAACTCAGCATCACTGCCGTTCAGCACGCGCTGACCATCAGCATCGATCCGCCCTGCCCAATCACTTCATAATCGAGATCGATCCCGATCACCGCGTCGGCACCCAGCGCGCGGGCTTCGGCAGAGGCTTCCTCAAGCGCGGTCTTGCGCGCATCGCGCAGCGTCGATTCATACGCGCCCGAACGCCCACCGACAATGTCGCGGATGCTGGCGAACATATCCTTGAAGATGTTGGCCCCGACAATGACTTCACCGGTGACAATGCCCAGATATTCGCGGACCGGGCGGCCCTCGATCGTTGTAGTTGTGCTCATCAACATCGTCGTATCTCCCGTCTTGTCCCATGGACCCGCCATGATCGTCTCCTCAAACCGCAAGACCGCCGATATGGCGAGACCTGTTACAGGTTCAAGGCAGCCTTGTAGGTATCGAGGATTGCTTCCATTTCGGCCCGGTCGTGCGATTCCATTTTGCGCAGCCGGACGATCTGCCGCATGATCTTGGCATCATAGCCGCGCGATTTGGCTTCGGAATAGACATCGCGGATATCGTCGGCGAAGCTTTTCTTTTCCTCTTCGAGCCGTTCAATCCGTTCGATGAGGAGGCGCAGTTCGTCGGCGGCAATCGATTCGGTCATGATATCCCCATGTGCAATGAGCGCGGGCACCTAGGCGAGCGATGTCGACGCCTCAAGCGCATTCGGGCGGAAACGCCTGACGCCTGCTACCATGCTTGTGGATAACGCCGCCCTGCTTCACGAAACAGGGGCGTTCTGGGCGACGCTGGCCTCCATCCGTGCCAATTGTTCGGGTGTTGCCTCGACCTGGTGCTTTGCCTTCCAGTCGGCATAGGGCATGCCATACACCGCTTCGCGCCCCGCAGCCTTGTCGGTCCCGCCGGCTTCAGCCACCCAATCGCCGAGACAGTTCCGGCAAAAGCCCGCCAGCCCCATCAGATCGACATTCTGTGCATCGGTGCGGTGACGCAAATGAACGACGAGGCGACGGAACGCGGCAGCCACAACGGCGTCATCAATCTGTTCGATTTGCATGGCAAGGCTCCTCAAGGATTCACAGCCGTATAGCTACCCGCTAAGGCCAACTCGAACCAGAGGGGAACCCGAATTGTCATCGCACGCCATTCCGCCGCGCCGCCGCAAGGTCCGCGTGCTTGCCACGCTTGGCCCCGCCAGCAGCAGCCCCGAAATGATCGAGAAGCTTTACCGCGCCGGCGCCGATGCCTTTCGAATCAATATGAGCCACGGCAGCCAGGCCGACAAAGCCGATCTGGTGGCCGCGATCCGCAGGCTCGAAAAGCGCCTCGACCGGCCGATGACAATCTTGTTCGACCTGCAAGGCCCCAAGCTCCGGATCGGCAGCTTTGCCGAGGGCAGGGTGACTGTCGATACCGGGGCCGCTTTTCAACTCGATCACGACATCTCCCCCGGTGACGCCACCCGCGTGTGCCTACCGCATCGCGAAGTGTTCGACGCGCTGATCCCCGATACGCGGCTGCTGCTCGACGACGGGAAGGTGGTGCTGCGCGTGATATCCAAGACCGATGCCGCGATAGCAACCCGCGTTGAAGTTGGCGGCAGTCTGTCAAACAACAAGGGCCTCAATGTGCCTGACGTTGTCGTGCCGTTGGCCGCGCTCACGCAAAAAGACAGGTCCGACCTGTCATTTGCGCTCGAACAGGGGGCAGACTGGATTGCGCTGTCATTCGTCCAGCGGCCCGAAGATCTCGCCGAAGCGCGCAAGCTGATCGGTGGAAAGGCCGCACTTCTCGCCAAAATCGAAAAGCCCTCCGCGCTCGAGTGTCTGGAGGCGATTATCGAACAGGCCGATGCGGTGATGGTCGCGCGCGGCGATCTGGGTGTGGAGCTTCCGCCCGAAGCCGTGCCGCCTGCGCAAAAGCGGATCGTGGAAACCGCGCGGCGGATGGGTCGTCCGGTGGTGGTTGCGACGCAGATGCTCGAATCGATGATCGTCACGCCCACGCCCACGCGCGCCGAGGTTTCCGATGTCGGCACTGCCATATATGATGGCGCCGATGCGGTGATGCTGTCTGCCGAGAGCGCAGCAGGCGCATGGCCTGTCGAATCGGTTGCGATGATGGACAGGATCGCGGTGAGTGTCGAAGCCGATCCGGGCTATGCCGCGCGGATGCACTTCACCGAAACGCGCGCCGATCCGACGACCGCAGACGCGCTATCCGAAGCCGCGTTCGATATTGCCAGCACAGTATCTGCGGCGTGCATCATCTGCTTTACCATGTCAGGCTCGACCGCACGGCGTGTCGCGCGCGAACGTCCCGGTGTGCCAATTCTTGTCCTCACCCCGAAACCCGAAACCGCGCGACAGATCGGTTTGTTGTGGGGCGCTCGGGCGGTCAAGACGCAGGACGTCGGGTCATTCGAAGCCATGGTCGAAAAGTCGAAACGCATGGCGCTGCGCCACGGGATGGCGAAGGCAGGCGATAGCGTGATCGTGATGGCAGGCGTACCGTTCGGGACGCCGGGATCGACCAATGTCCTCCACGTTGTCCGCCTGACAGGCGACGAGCTCAGGCGGCGATGAATGCCAGTGGATGTCCGGCGAGGTCGCTGTCACTGGTGAACAGCGCCATCTTGCAATCGCTTTCGAAAATCGGGCCTTGGCTTCGCGGGTAGACATTCCCATGGGCCGCAACCCCTCGTGCGACCCGGCAAAGCATATCCGGAATGTGACTACAATGTAGTCACACCGAGCTTAGCCTTGGCGCGCTTTAAAGCGACGGTTGGTCTTGTTGATCACATAAGTGCGGCCACGA
>JANPIQ010000170.1:0-3647 GCA_031425075.1 Sphingomonadales bacterium | reverse complement strand
CGAAGTGCAGGTGGTTGCGATGCGGTTCGACTGGTTCCTCCAGTTGATCGACGATGGGGCGAGTGCGGCGGATCTGTGGGAAATGTTCTTCGATGCAGCCCTTCCCCATAGCGATGCCGCAGCGCGCGACAGGGTGCAGGGTGCGCTTCTACTTTGTGAGGAATCTGCCAGTTTTGAAGCCGGTGAGCAAACCGATGCACCGATCGAGGTCAAGTCGAAAAGTCTGGGAACGCGATACAGATTATCCGCTCGCCCTCACCGCCCCAACCGCACCAACGCCTCATCGAGCGCCTGCAGAAACCGCGAGCGGTCGGCCTTCGCAAATGGCGCGGGGCCGCCGGTGATGCCGTCGGCGCCCACCCGCAAATCGGCCATGATCGCGCGGGTGGCGATAGCACCGCCGATTGACGCGCTCGTGAACGGCCGCCCATTGCCGCCGATCACCACCGCGCCAGCCTTGAGGCAGCGGTCGGCAAGCAATATGTCGGCGGTGATTACGATGCTGCGCTGCGCGGCCCGGCTTGCTCGGCGATCCAGTCATCGGAAGCGTCGAAAGCGTCACTCACCACCACGCGTTCGATCATCGGGTGATCGGGCACGCGCAGCCGCATGTTGCTGACCACCGCGACGCGCACCTGATGGCGGAAGGCGACCTTGTAAATCTCCTCCTTCACAGGGCAGGCATCGGCGTCGACGAGAATGCGGATCGGGGTGGCGGGGGTGGTCATAAGGGTGCAGCGTCCTTAACGCGCGGGCCGGGACAGCGCCATATTGCTCATTGCCGCAACACGAGTCATCATCGGCGCGTGACCGCCACCCAACCCAGCTACCGCGTCGAATTTGTCGAACGCACTGGCCTGACGCGGCTTGAGGAAGGCCGCGGCTATGCGCGATTACTGATGCCGCTGGCGGGCAATGAGAACCATGTCGGCGTGATGTATATGGACGCCTATACCGTGCTGGCAGAGGCGGTCGCGGCGATCCCGGGGATTTCGATCCTCGATACCAACCGCTATTTCCCGATCCTCAAAGACATCGCGGTCGCGTTCCACACATCGGCGGCGAGCGATGTGACCGCCGCGTTCCGGCTGGACGAAGACGCGTTGCAGGCGTTGCTCGCCGATCTCGAACGCAAGGGATCAGCCACCTATCTGGCTGAATTTCCGATGCACGATGCCAGCGGCATTCTGGTTGCGACCGGGCGCGTGACGGTCAAGCTGCTCTCGCATGGGTGGGGCGGTGGCGGCTGACGCACATCATGCGGCTCGTTGATCTCTGGCGCGCGGTGTTCGGGCCCGATCCTCAATCGCATGATGGTTATGGCCAGAGTCTGGTCGACGATATCCGCTCCGCCAGACGGTACCGCGCGCTCTGCGGGCAGGCGGTCATTTGGCAACGGCCCGATCAATGGGCGGGCGATATTGAAACGGATTTCCCGATCCTTGATCGCTTTGGCGATGGGGTATTATGCTGGCACGCCGATGGCAACGAAACGCGCGTGATCATCGACCGGATGTGGCACGGCTAGCCCGACGTTCCAGAATTCGCGCTCTTCGCCATCGACGACAGCCGCCAGATCATGTGGGCAACAGATTTCGCCGCGTGGCCGAAGTCATGGATTCGTTCGCAGCCGGAACCAACCGACCCCGACACCCGTTGACGAGTATGACGTACAAACCCAAACCCCCGACCTGGCTTGGCATCGGCATCGATGCCTGGACGCTCGCAGCCGACGCCAACATGGTCATCGCGATGCGGATTGGCGCGATGGCAATGGGCGGTCCCGCAGCGACGCGAGAGGCCAGGTTGATGGTCGATGAAAAGCTTGCCACGAACATGGCTTTGGGGATCGAGCTGATGACGGGAAAGCTGGGCAGCAATCCGGCAAGTATTGCCAGCAACAGCCTGGCCCATTATTCAGCAAAAGTACGAGCCAACCGGCGGCGATTGGCGAAATAGGCCGTACCGCGATACGCAACGCGATCCATTTGCTTGCGCGATGGACATTGCTGCTATTTGCGATCACGCTGCCCATGCGGACAGTAATAATGGGAGAGCGGGATGCCCAAAGTGCTTGGCCTTGGCGGCCTTTTCTTTAAGTCGGCTGACCCTGCCGCGACCCACGAATGGTATGCGCGGGTTCTGGGCATAGTTGTCGAACCGTGGGGGATCGTATTCACTCCCGATGCCGCCGCGGCACATCCGGGTGCAGCCACAGTGTTTTCGGCATTCAACGCTGATACCGATTATTTCTCGCCCTCGGACAAGGAGTTCATGTTCAACCTGATGGTCGACGATCTCGATGCCATGCTTGCGCGTTGTGCCGAACATGGGGTTATGCCGGTCAAGCTTTTCGATCCCGAAGCCAATGGCAAATTCGCGCACATCATCGATCCCGAAGGTCGCAAGATCGAACTGTGGGAACCCAAACCGATGGGATAATTACACAAAGCCCTAGGCGATGCCTCAGGGCTTTTCGGTGTACAGCTTGACCTTGACCGGCAAATCCTTGCCCTTGGTCCTGCGCGATGGAACCTGCACCGGATTCTTCTTCTTCCACGCCGCCCATGTCATCGGGCCATCGGGCGTATCGATCATCTGATCGTCTAGCGAGGCCATGTCGGCGTCAGTTCTTGAGCGTCGCGATGCCCACCGCCTGGCCCTTGCTGCTGGGCTGCGATGCATTTTGTTTGGGCGGTTTTTCGGCTTTGGGCTTGCGGACTTCCTTGTTCGACTTTTTCTGACTCTTGGCCATGTTCGATCCTTTGCGAGCGAATTGCCCAACACCTCTTTAGCGCATCGGTTCCGGCTTGTGTCACGAATAATGCACCGCTGCCGTTCGCTTTCACCAACAGTCAATTGCCATCGTCATCGTCATCGTCACGTGATCCGCTAAAGCGTGATCGGTAATTGCGATACCGACGGTCATCGTTGCGCCAGTGGCGATCGCCGCGATCACGGTAGCGCCGGGTGCCACTGTCGTCGCGAAAGGTCCGACGTGAAATCGCCCGCTGGCAATATCCGTCTTCGCAATAGCTATCGACGATGCGTTCGCGCACGACGCCGTTGTCCGATGAACTGTTCGAACTGGTATTGGAAGATTGGCTGCCCGCTTGCGCAACGCTCGCCGCGATCAAAAAGGTCGTCGCAATCAAAAACCCGATACGCATATGTGGCTCCTCTGCGCTGAAGAGCCAGGATGCGTCGCCCAACCAAAACCTGACCTGAACCACGCGCGGCGCTCAGGCCTTCTTCAGTGCCTCGGGTTTGTGCGCCGCCTCACCGCCGCTCTTGTCGGATTTTACAAGATATTGCGGATCGTCTTTCGATGCTGCAACCTTGTGGCCCTTGATCTGCGCCGGACTGGTGAGCTTTTTAACCACCTTGCCTTTGGAGTGACCACCCGAACTGTCCCATTCGACAACGTCGCCCTTCTTGAAGTTTGTTTCAGCCATGGGTCAACCAGTCGTCTGGGTCGTTGCCCGGCTGTCGTTATCGGGATCACTGCTCGAAAACACACCGGCCGCGTAGATGATTGCGAACAGCACGATCACAAGCGCGAGGCTGATGGCCAGAATATAGCGCACCTCGTGCCGTTTTTCGCCGCCGCTAGCTTCCTCTGTCGAGACAACGATCTTTTCGCCTTC
>JANPIQ010000169.1:0-12982 GCA_031425075.1 Sphingomonadales bacterium | reverse complement strand
GCGGCTAAGCGGGCCACTTGGCGAAGTGACCGCGCTTGCTCAAGGCGGCACTGCCGTCGGTACGGGTCTCAACGCGCCCCAAGGCTTTGCCGAGGATTTCGTCGGAGAAATCAGACAAATAACGGGCCGACCGTTTCAAACGTCCGAGAACAAGTTTCAGGCGCTGGCATCGAATGATCCCTTGGTCAACCTGTCCGGCCAACTCAACACCCTCGCGGTCGCGCTCACCAAGATCGCCAACGATATCCGCCTGCTCGGTTCGGGCCCGCGCGCGGGGTTTGGCGAGCTGATCCTGCCCGAGAATGAGCCTGGCAGCTCGATCATGCCAGGGAAGGTCAACCCCACCCAGTGCGAAATGCTGACGATGGTAGCGGCACAGGTGATGGGTAATCATGTCGCGATCACCATCGGCGGGATGCAGGGGCATCTGGAACTCAATGTCTTCAAGCCGCTGATCGCCGCCAATATTCTTCGCTCGATCGATCTGCTCAGCGTCGGCATGGAAAGTTTCGCCAAAAGTTGCGTTGAAGGCTTGCAGGCCAATGAGCCGCGCATTGCCGAACTGGTCGGCCGGTCGCTGATTCTCGTCAACGCGCTTGCGCCGGTGATCGGCTATGACAGTGCCGCCACGATCGCCAAGCATGCGCACATGCACGACCTGACGCTGCGCGAGGCGGCACTGGCGCTCGGGCTGGTAGATGCCGAGACCTTCGACAGGGTGGTGCGTCCCGAAGCGATGCTGGGGCCGTCGCACACCTGATCGATCGCTGACGCTTGCCTTTCGTGCGCGTGGCCATAGTCTGAATGTACCGGGGGCGGTTACGAGGCCAAAGGAAGGGCTGCCATGCGCATCGCACCTGTCATGCTGCTGTTATTGTCGCCGCTCATTCTGTCCGGATGTGGCGGAGGTGCGACAGGGGTTGCCCCGCCGCCCACCACTAACCAGCCGCCGACGTTTACTTCGGCCACCACTCAATCGGTTTCCGAAGGCGTCAATGGCACGATCTACACCGCTTCCGCGACCGACCCCGATAGCGGCACGATCAGTTTCAGCATCGCAGGCGGCGCCGATGCCGCGCGCTTCAGCCTTGGTGCAGGAGGCGTGCTGGCCTTTGTTGCTGCTCCCGATTTCGAAGCGCCGGCCGATGCCGATCGCAACAATGTGTATCAGGTCCAGCTTGCCGCGTTCGATGGCACTTCGTCTGCCACGATCAGCCTTGCGATCACCGTCACCGACCGCATCGATGGCGCCTTCCGCGTCCGCCGCGTAGGGACCGGCTTTGCCCAGCCGCTCTATCTCGCAGGCGTTCCCGATACTTCAGGCCGCGTCTTCGTCGTCGAACAGGGCGGGCGCATCCGCATCCTCAATCCGGCGACGGGCGCGATCGCAGCCACGCCGTTCCTCGATGTATCGGCGAGCATTTCAACCGGTGGCGAACGCGGGCTGCTCGGCTTCGTCCCCGCCCCCGATTTTGCCACGACTGGCACGATCTATGTCAATGTCACCAATCCTGCAGGCAATACCGAGGTGCGCCGCTATCGCACCCAGAGCGGCAATCGCGACCTGGTCGACCCCGCAACTGCCGATGTGATCCTGACCTTTGCGCAGCCTTTTGCCAACCATAATGGCGGCTGGATGGATTTTGGGTCCGACGGGTTCCTCTATATCGGCAGCGGCGATGGCGGGTCGGGCGGCGACCCGCAGAATAATGCGCAGAACCTCACCAATCTGCTCGGCAAGATATTGCGGATCGACGTGGCAAGCGACGCCTTCCTTGCCGATCCGAACCGTGACTATGCAATTCCTGCTGGCAATCCGTTTTCCGCGCCCAATGCACCTGAAATCTTCGCTTATGGGTTGCGCAATCCCTTTCGTTCGAGCTTCGACCGCGTGACCGGGGCGCTGTATATTGGCGATGTCGGGCAGAATGCGATCGAGGAGATCGATCTGATCCCGCAAGGCGCGGCGGGGCTCAATTTCGGCTGGGCGCGCCTAGAAGGCACGCAGAGCTTCAACGGCACCCCGCCCGCAGGGGCCACGCCGCCTGGCACCGAATACGGCCATGGCACTGGGCCGCGCCAGGGCAATTCGGTAACCGGCGGCTATGTCTATCGCGGGCCCGTTGAGGCGTTGCAGGGGCAGTATATCTTCGGCGATTTCGTTCGCGGTGCGATCTGGAGCCTGCCCGCCGCGAGCCTGGTTCAAGGTCAGACGGTCAATTCCAGCCAGTTCGTCGTCCGCACACAGGAGTTCGTGCCGGCGGGCGGCGGGGCGATCAACAATGTCGCAAGCTTCGGCGTCGATCGCGCCAATAATCTCTACATCGTCGATTTCGACGGCGAGATATTCGTGATTGAGCCAGTTTGATCTCGCGGCATTCAGCGGCGCGATGAAACTTGGGTTAGCGACCGGGGTGTCTGAACGGCCCGCCGATTGACCTGCACCCCGCTACGTTGCAAGGGGCCTCGATGGCGGCGGAACCCGATCCCTTCAAATTCAAACGGCGCGGCATTTTGTTCGTCATTTCCTCGCCATCGGGCGCCGGCAAATCGACGATCTCACGCAAGCTGCTGGCATCCGATCAGGGCCTAGAAATGTCGGTGTCGGCAACCACGCGTCCGATCCGCCCTGGCGAAATAGATGGCCGCGATTATCATTTCGTCGATCTCGAAGCCTTCCGCGCGATGGTGGCAGGCGGGCAATTCCTCGAATGGGCGCATGTTTTCGACCATCGGTACGGCACGCCGCGCGGCCCTGTCGACGACGCGCTGGCCGAGGGGCGCGATGTCCTGTTCGATATCGACTGGCAGGGCGCGCAGCAATTATATCAATTGGCGGGCGGCGATGTTGTCCGCATCTTCATCTTCCCGCCATCGCTCGAGGAACTCGATCGCCGCCTACGCGCCCGAGGAACTGACAGCGATGCGGTCGTCAACGCCCGCATGGCGCGCGCCGCCGCCGAAATCAGCCATTGGGACGGCTATGACTATGTGCTCGTTAACGACGATGTCGAAAGCTGTTTTGCCAAAGTGCAGAACATCCTGATCACCGAGCGGCTCAAACGCAGCCGCCAAACCGGGCTGATCGGCTTTGTCCGAAGTTTGATCAAGTCGGCCTAGACCGGGTTTGCGATCTGCCGAGCTTACGTGCCGAACTGGCAAACGCGGGCGATCCGTTCAATAGGTGCGCCCGACCAAAATGCGTTCGACCGCTTTCTCGCCAGTGAAAACGCACAGTCCTTCGGCCGCCGCTGCATCCAATGGCGCGTTGCGCATCGTCAGTTTCAAAGCCTTGAGCCGCTCGACGATCTTCTCGAGCGCGGCGCCTGTGGGACGGGCCCATTGAAGTTCGGCCCAGCCGACGACCTTGTCCTCGCTGCCTTTGAAGTGCTTCGACAGATCGGGGACGTCGCGCGCGATGTTGGCATCGAGGCGCGCTTTGGCTTCGGCGTGGAGCGCGCTCTGGATGGCTTCGAGCATCGCGCCTGTTGCCAAGACCAGCTCGCCGCGCACGGTGAAGTCGGTCGCAAGCTTGCCGCTCTCCTGATACAGCCGATCGCGCCGGATCACTGCCGCCTTGCCATCGGCGACGTCGCGCGGGCCGATTTCGACAATGATCGGCGCGCCTTTCTTGATCCAGCTCCAGCGTTTGGCCTGCGCCTTGGCGGCTTTGACATCGATCAGCACGCGCACTGGCTCGCCGAATGCCATTTGTCCGGACAATTCGCGGTGCAGCGACCGGCAATAGTCGAGCACCGCCGCATCGCCTTCATCGTCGCGCAACATCGGCACGATCACGACCTGCCATGGGGCTATCTGTGGCGGGCAGCGCAGCCCATCATCATCGCCATGCGTCATGATCACCCCGCCGATCATCCGCGTCGAGACGCCCCAGCTCGTCGTGTGCGCATGCTGGATGCCGCCCTCCTTGTCCTGATAAGTGATCCCTGATGCCTCGGCGAAACCCGTGCCCAGATAATGCGATGTGCCCGCCTGCAACGCCTTGCCGTCCTGCATCATCGCTTCGATGCTGTAGGTCGCGGTCGCCCCCGGGAAGCGTTCATGCTCGGGCTTCTCGCCCGCTATCACCGGCATTGCGAGCGGGCCTTCGGCAAAGGCGCGATACATTTCGAGCGCCCGCAGCGTTTCGGCCAATGCGTCGGCGCGTGTGGCGTGCGCGGTATGGCCTTCCTGCCAGAGAAACTCGGTGGTCCGCAAAAACATCCGCGTCCGCATTTCCCAGCGGACGACATTGGCCCATTGGTTGACCATCAGCGGCAGATCGCGCCACGATTGCACCCAGCGGCTCATCGCGGCGCCGATGACGGTTTCAGATGTCGGGCGCACGACCAAGGGCTCTTCGAGTTTCGAATGAGGATCGGGGATCAGCCCGCCCCTCGGCCCTTTGACCAGCCGGTGATGCGTGACGACCGCCATTTCCTTGGCAAAGCCATCAACATGATCGGCCTCTTTTTCGAAGAAACTCAGCGGGATGAAAAGCGGAAAATAGCAATTCTCGACGCCCGCTGCCTTGATCTGCCGGTCCATGAGCAGCTGGATCCGCTCCCAGATGCCATAGCCCCATGGTTTGATCACCATGCAGCCGCGCACGCCTGATTCTTCGGCGAGATCGGCCTCGGCGATCACCTCCTGATACCAAGCGGCGAAGTTCTGGGCGCGGGTGGTGGTGAGAGCATGTTTCATGGCCGCTGGCGTTAGCGAGCGGGCGCGGACGCGGCAAGTTCAGCTCGGCCAGCCTTTTGTCTGTCGCACCGCCTCTCCCAAAGCGATGCCTGCAGCCACCGCGACGTTGAGCGATCGGACAGCCGGATTGAGCGGGATGCGAACGGCGGCATCGCACGCAGCGCGGATATCTTCGGGCACCCCAGCGCTTTCTTGACCCATCAGCACGATGTCGCCGGGTTCGAAGGCAAAATCGGGCAGCCGGGTGGGCGCCTTGCTCGACAACAGCACAATGCGCCCCTGCGCCTGTGCGCAAAATGCGGCCCAACCGACGTGACGGGCGAGCGTGACATGATCAAGATAATCCATCGCGGCGCGCTTCAATCGCGAATCGGACCAGACAAAGCCGGTGGGCTCAATGATATCGACAGGCACACCAAGGCAGGCCGAGAGCCGCAAGATCGCGCCGACATTACCGGGAATTTCAGGTTGGAAGAGCGCAATCCGCATCGCAGGTGATTGCCGCAGCGGCGCACCATCTGCAACTCTCCCCAAAATCGATATTTGCAACCTGCGCGAACGGCGCTATTGGGCGCGGCAACCGCCTGTAACAAAGGCGAGTGGGGGCCATCCGGACACTGCGTGCGCCACAGCGCATGACTGGCCTGGCGGTCCGGTTACGAACAATCGAAACACGAAGGCAGTTGCATCTCTATGGCAAGCGCACCAGTCGAACAGAATGCTGCAATCACCGATGGCGCGCCCGTCCGCCGCCGCGACTTTATCAACATCGCTGCTGTCAGCTTTGCCGGCGCGGGCGCGGTGGCGATTGTTCTGCCGCTCATCAACCAGATGAACCCAAGCGCCGATGTGCTTGCGCAGGCGTCGACCGAAGTCGATATCTCATCGATTGAGGTGGGTCAGGCCATCAAGACGATTTTTCGAAAACAGCCGCTGTTCGTTCGGCATCTGACACCCGAAGAAATCGCGGCCGCTGACAAGGCCGACACAGGGTCGATGCGCGATCCGCAGAGCCTTGAGGAACGGACCAAGGCGGGCAAGAAGCAATGGCTTGTAACGCTCGGCGTTTGCACCCATTTGGGCTGCGTTCCGCTTGGTGCGGCATCGGGTGAGATCAAGGGCGAATTCGGGGGGTATTTCTGCCCGTGCCATGGTTCGCACTATGATACCGCAGGCCGCATTCGCAAAGGCCCGGCACCGACAAACCTCGAAGTACCCGAATATGCATTCACATCAGACACCCTCTTGCAGGTCGGCTAAGGATAAATTGTCATGAGCTTTTCCTGGGCAAAGCAGTATCAGCCAACCAATCCGCTGATGCAGTATCTCGATCAGCGGCTGCCCCTGCCGCGCCTTGTTTATAATGCCGTCGGTGCCGGGTATCCGGTACCACGCAACCTCAATTTCTTCTGGAATTTTGGTGTGCTCGCAGGGGCAGCACTTGTTATCCAGATCGTGACCGGCATCGTGCTGGCGATGCATTTCGCCGCCGAGGCAACCGTTGCGTTCAATTCGGTCGAACATATCATGCGCGACGTGAATTCGGGCTGGTTGCTTCGTTATGCGCATATGAACGGCGCATCGATGTTCTTCATCGTCATCTATCTCCACATGTTCCGTGGGCTTTATTACGGATCATATAAAGCTCCGCGCGAAATGATCTGGCTGCTGGGCCTTGTCATATTCCTGCTGATGATGGCGACCGCGTTCATGGGCTATGTTCTCCCCTGGGGGCAGATGAGCTTCTGGGGTGCAAAGGTCATCACCGGATTGTTCGGTGCGATCCCTGTTGTCGGCGAACCGATCCAGACGTGGCTGCTTGGTGGTTTTGCGCCAGACAATGCGGCGCTCAACCGGTTTTTCTCGCTTCACTTCGTGCTGCCCTTCGTAATTGCGGGCGTCATCATTCTGCACATCTGGGCGCTGCACATCCCGGGATCGTCGAACCCGACGGGGATTGAAGTGAAATCCGAACAGGATACTGTGCCGTTCCACCCATATTACACTGCCAAGGATGGGTTTGGCCTTGCGATTTTCCTGATCGTATTTGCCACTCTGTTGTTTTTTGCGCCCAATTTCTTGGGGCATCCGGACAATTACATCGAAGCAAATCCGCTTTCGACGCCTGCGCACATTGTTCCTGAATGGTATTTTTGGCCGTTCTACGCAATCCTGCGCGCGTTTACCGTCGATTTCCTGTTCATCCCGGCCAAGTTGCTCGGTGTGCTTGCGATGTTCGCATCCATTCTGCTGCTATTCGTGCTGCCATGGCTCGACAATTCGCCGGTGCGTTCGGGCAATTATCGTCCGCTGTTCAAGAAGTTCTTCTGGTTCGGATTGATCCCGTGCATTGCGGTGCTCGGGTATTGCGGTGGCGCAGCGGCAGAGGAACCCTATGTGATGCTCAGCCAGATCGCGAGTGCCTATTATTTCGCGCACTTCCTGATCATTTTGCCGATCATTTCAAGGATCGAACGCCCGTTGCCACTGCCAGGATCGATCACCGATGCGGTTTTGATTGGCAAAGACGGTGCGTCAATGGCCACGCCTGCTGCGCCACGCAGCGGTGCTGTGCTGCAGCCTGCCTGAAGGGACTGAAAGATAATGATGCGGATTGGTGCTTTTCTCATTGGGCTGTTCTTTGCTGGCTGGCTGGTTGTGTCTGCCGGCATGGGCGCGGTTGCGTTTATCACCGAACCGCCGGTGAAAACTGCCGAAAAACTGTTCCACAAATATCCGCGTGATGCCGGTTTCAGCTTTGCCGGGCCTATCGGCAAGTTCGATCAGGCGCAGCTTCAGCGCGGACTTCAGGTTTATAAGGAAGTGTGTGCGGCGTGCCATGGCATGAAGCAGGTTGCATTCCGCGACTTGACGGCAATCGGTTACACTGAAGGACAGGTCAAAACGATTGCCAATGAATGGCCGGTGCAGTCGCCTTCGATCGATCCGCAAACAGGCGAAGCGACCACTCGCAAGCCTGTCCCTGCATACAAATTCCCGCCCCCATATCCGAATCAAGTGGCCGCGCGCGCGGCCAACAACAACGCTGTCCCACCCGATTTGTCGCTGATGACCAAGGCGCGGGCCGATGGCGCAAACTATACTTATTCGCTGCTGACAGGTTATGCCGAACCCGATCCAAAGCTGCTCAAGCAGTTTCCCGAATCGGCGCCGGGACCAGGGCTGTATCACAACCCCTATTTTCACAGCCTCAACATTGCGATGCCGCAGCCTTTGGGCGTCGAAGGTCAGGTTACTTATGGTGATGGAGCGCCCAAGGCGACCGTTGACCAAATGGCGAAGGACGTGACGGCATTTCTGGCTTGGACCGCCGAACCCAAGCTCGAGAATCGCAAGGCCACAGGGATGGCCGTGATGGTATTTCTGCTGATCTTTGCCGTGCTGACTTGGATGAGTTATCAGCAAGTCTGGGCGGACAAGAAGAAGAAATAAGGCCAGCGACGCAGGGCTGCCGGTCAGTCCTGTGCCGCGATCCGACTGGCGCGCGTTGCGATCAGGCCGGTCGACGTGAACGACAGTACCGCTTCGTCATTCTGGTTGAAGACCTGGGTGCGGCCGCGGTAGATTCCCATTTCGGGGCGGGTCGCGCTGACCCGTTTGTCGAGCACTTCGATTTCGCAACGCAGCGTGTCGCCCGGGTATACGGGCTTGATCCAGCGGAGATCTTCAAGCCCCGGAGAACCCAGCCCGGCCTGTTGCCGTTCGGCAAAGCGTTGCGCAAGCATCGCCATCATCATGGCGCAGGTGTGCCAGCCCGATGCCGCGAGCCGCCCGAATTGCGTGTTTGCCGCGGCTTCGTCGGAAAGATGAAACGGCTGCGGATCGTATTTTGTGGCAAATTCGATCACCTCTTCGCGCGTGACGCGATAGGAGCCGAACCGGTCAATCTCGCCAACAGCAATGTCCTCGAAATACCGCATGGATCAGATAGTAACACCAGCGGCGCGCGATGCCAGTTTGATTGCGCGAGGGCCGCGTGGGCGCTGGTAACGCCGATTTTACCTTCGCAAACGATATGCCGCTGTATAGAATTACTCACCGCATAGGGTCATGAGGCAGGGGCACGCCCGTGACGGCCAGCAATGTCTGGCATCTTGGATCGGCTTATGAAGTCACTTTCGATTGGATGTTTCGCCATGCTGGCGGTTGCTTCCGCGCCTGTTGCGCCCGCCACCGACAGCCTGCCAGCGCTTGCCCGGCTTGAAATGGGCGAATGGGCGCTTGTCGCGCGCGATTCGCCCAAGGGTAGCCGCAGGGTCTGCGTCGCCAATGGTCGCGCCTTGCTCCAACTCGAACACAGCAACATCAGCTGTACGCGCTTTGTCATCGCCAGCAGCCCCAAAGAGGCAACGGTGCATTATACCTGCCCCGGGCAGGGTCATGGCCGCACCACGATCCGCGTCGAATCAGCGCGGCTGGCGCAAATCGAAACGCAGGGCATTGTCGCAGGCGCGCCGTTCTCGGCGATGTTCGAGGCTCGGCGCGTCGGTGTTTGCGCCGCCAGAGCCGATGCTGCCCCGCGCTAATCGCTTGTTAACCATGGCGGCGCACAATGTGAATGTGCTTGAGTTTCATGGCACGCTTTCCTCCCAAAAGGCTTCACGCCTTGCCTGGGCCGCTCTTCGGGGCGGCCCTTTTTTTGCGGGGGTGTTGGCGACCGGAAGCCTGGTGCCCAAGAAGCCTAATTGCGCAATGCGTCAAGACCTATGCGAAGTTTGCGGAGGTTCGGAAGTAGCGCCTGCATTTCAGCTTCAGAGATTACCGACCCGATGATCGGGATCATCGATGCCAACGCGGAAATGCAATTTTCGCGTGTGTCCCGTCCAGCCGCAGTGATTGAAACAAGCTTTGCGCGGCCGTCTTCGGGATCGGAGCGAATGGCAACAAGTCCGGAGCTTTCCATTCGGGCGAGTGTGCTGCTGATCGTGGGTCGCCTCAACTGAAATGCGCTTGCGAGTGCGGCTGGCGATTTTTCAGTGATGCCAAGCCGAACAAAGTGATTGAGCACCGTGAATTGTGCCCGGGTCATCCCCGGCGGCAACACGTTGGTCAGCATTGTGCTCACCAGTTGATCGATAATCCCGATTTCGTTGAAGAATTCGAAGGCAAGCGGGTCAGTTTTCATGTGCGGAGATGCGATTCCAGAGGCCAGCGCGGTGAAGGGTCAGCAGGCGGGGCATAGCCCATTCGCGCGAGCATTTGTAAATGTTCGCCGTGCTTCACGCCCAGAATTTCACGAATGCTTGCAAACTTCCGCTCCATTTCGGGGTATTCCTGCAATGACTGGCTAAGCGGGTGCATCGCCAGCCCTTGCGCTGTGGCACGCAAATTTGCGCGTACATAGCGGCGTCCGGCTTCGAGTTGATCTATACGCGTGTTGGCAGGTGTAACGATCCAGGTCAGCGCAGGAATTGACCCGCAAATCTTCTGCTGCATTTCCAGTCCGGTCCGGAATGCGGTCGACGAAGGGTCTGCGAGCGATGCCCTATCGAGCACTCCGGCCAGCTTTAGCGTCTCCATCATCGGACCTGTCAACACCAGCCCATCAGGGTTGGCATCGACTTCATCAGCGCCAATCCGCATCAGGTCTACGCTTTCGCCAAAGGTGCGCGGTGTCTTAATTTCGATTGTCATGGCCCCGACAGTCACTGCCTTTACGCGGTCAATAAGCTGATTATTTGTGCTGTGCGGTCCTTCCGCGATCCGAGATGCCAGCGCCTGCGGCACCGCACGTGCGCCGTCATAGAGTTCTCGGTTGGTGCGGCGCTTGACGATCGAAGCAAAAAGAGGGTCTTTGCTGACCACGGCATCCTTTACAAAAACCAGTCTGGCAACAGGACGTCGATCAAGCCGTGGCTGCGGGTCGCCTTCGGGAAAGCGCTGAACATCAACGCGCACTCCGCGCTCTGCGGCTGCCATGCGGGCGAGCTCGATAAATGTGCCAAAACCGATGGTGATTTGCCGATCGAATGGATCAGTATCGGGCAAACGCTTGACAAGATCACAATAGAGCGTCGCTGTGTCTCTGCCCTGTAGCCGGATGAGCCAAGGCTGACGATTGTGCGGATTTGGCGCGAGGATCGCGTGGCGGAACGCGTCTAGCCGAACGTCTGCCGGTGCTTCCTCATCGAGCAGCCATGGGTCCAAGGCAATATTGGGTCGGCGTGTGATGCGCCAGACGCCCGCACCACCCAGTAGCGCGAGTGTGGTTGCCCCAGCCCCCGCAATCACCATTCTGCGGCCGATCACCATAACCTGTCTCCGATTAGATATCTAACTTGGTAGTTAGCAAGCTAACCAGTGTCAATCCTTTTTTGCCGCTAGTGCTGTTGCACGGGACAGGACCTTCCAAACCCCTGCCCTTGCCCTTGCCGCTGTGCGCCATTAGCGCCGCAGGCATGTCTATGCCGTTGCCCTCGCCGCTGGCCATCGTCCTCTTGTCGGGCGGACTCGATTCGATGGTGGCATTTGCGCGCGCACGAGAGGCGGGGTTTGGCGTTTGTGCGCTGACGATCGACTATAACCAGCGGCACCGGATCGAACTGAAGGCGGCGGCGCAGATTGCGGCGGCTTTGGGTGCAGAGCGGCACATCGTGCTTCCCGTTGATCTGACCGGCTTCGGCGGATCGGCGCTCACCGATGCGGCGATCGACGTTCCCAAGGCAGGCGTCGAGCCGGGCATTCCCGTCACCTATGTGCCGGCGCGCAACACGATTTTCCTCAGCCTCGCGCTCGGCTGGGCCGAAGCGGTTGGCGCGCGCGATCTGTTCATCGGAGTCAACGCGCTCGATTATTCGGGTTATCCCGACTGCCGCCCCGGCTTCATCGCCGCGTTTGAGGCGATGGCGGCGCAGGCAACAGCAGCCGGTGATGGCGGAGCGCGCTTCACGATCCACACCCCGCTGATCGCGATGAGCAAGGCCGATATCGTCTGCGAAGCCACGCGGCTCGGCCTCGACGCAGGCATAAGCTGGTCATGCTATGATCCGACACCCGATGGCCGTCCATGCGGGCGGTGCGATTCGTGCCGGTTGCGCGCCAAGGGATTTGGCGAAGCGGGTCTGGCCGATCCGGCGCTTTATCCGTCACGTCCATGACTTACGCAGTCAAGGAACTGTTCCTGACGTTGCAGGGCGAAGGCGTTCATGCGGGCCGTCGTGCCGTGTTTTTGCGCTTTTCCGGCTGCAACCTCTGGTCGGGCCGTGAAGCGGACAGGGCAAAGGCAATCTGCCGGTTTTGTGATACGGATTTTATTGGCATCGATGGCGAGGGCGGGGGGAAATTCGCCGATGCTGCCCGTCTTGCCGACTCGGTATCGGCGTGCTGGGGTAGCAAAACCTGCAACCGCTATGTCGTGATCACGGGCGGCGAACCCCTGCTCCAGCTCGACGCTGCATTGATCGACGCACTCCATCAAAGGGAGTTCGACATCGGCGTCGAAACTAATGGCACAATCGCCGCACCCGACGGGATCGACTGGCTGTGCGTCAGCCCCAAAGCAGGCAGCGAGACTGTTCAGCGTTCGGGCAATGAGCTCAAGCTGGTCTGGCCGCAACCGGGTTCGGACTGGCAGGCGATGGAAGGCTGGGATTTTGCCCATCTCCTCGTTCAGCCGATGGATAGCCCGCATCTGGCCGAAAACCGCCGTGCATGTGTCGATTTCGTGCTCGCCAATCCGCGGTGGCGCCTGTCAACCCAAACCCACAAGATACTTGGGATTGCGTGATGTGCCGCTGATTACAAATATCCGCACGCGCGGACATATTTGTTTTTCTTCCAGCAGCGTTCGTCGCTGAAAATTGGCATTTGCGCGATCCGTCTCGGATAACCGAAGCGAAATTGCTGTTCACCGGTGCGTTTGAGGCTGTTCCGGATCTCGCGCAGATGTTCGCTGGCCATGATGTGAAAACTGCCACGCGGCGTGAACAAGGCGCGCCGTCCGACGCGGCTTGCGGTTGCGCAGAATTCAAGCTGCGCTTGGACCGTTGAAAACCCGGCATAGGTCCGCGTGCCATAGGTATCGAGCGCTTTTTGCCCCGCGGCGACAGTTTTGTTCGACCGGCGGAAATAGGCGGTCAGCGTGGCAAACGACGCGTTCAGCTCGGTGCTGTGGTTGTTCAATATCGCGTTATAATTTTCAAGCGATCGCAACGTCGGTTCGAACCCGCACTGAAGCGCTGCAACATTGAGCGCCGAACGCATGTTCCAGACGATGGCGGCACGCTGTTCGGCCACTGTGGCACCTGCGAGCGGCGAC
>JANPIQ010000168.1:0-5822 GCA_031425075.1 Sphingomonadales bacterium | reverse complement strand
CGTTGAAGCTGAACAGCCGCGGCTCGATTTCGGCGATGGTGAAGCCCGAGACGGGGCAGGCAAATTTTTCGGACAAGGTGATGCGGCCGGGTGGGGCATGTTCGCCGGCAACAAGCTTTTTGTCGGCAGGAGATGCTTCTGCCGCATCGGCATCCGCCGGATCGACGAACGCCAATCCCTCGGCCAGCTTCAATGCCTGTTCGAAACTATCGGCCAGCCGCGTCTCGATCCCTTCGCGGACGACGATGCGATCGACGACGACCTCAATGTCATGCTTGTACTTCTTGTCGAGCGCCGGCGCCTCGTCGATTTCGTAGAACACGCCGTCGATCCGCACCCGCTGAAAACCGCTTCGCTGCCATTCGGCGAGTTCCTTGCGATATTCGCCCTTGCGCCCGCGCACGACCGGCGCGAGCAAATAATGCCGCGAACCTTCGGGCAGCGCCATGACGCGATCGACCATCTGGCTGACCGTTTGTGCCGAAATCGGCAGGCCGGTTGCAGGCGAATAGGGCACCCCGACGCGCGCCCAGAGCAGCCGCATGTAATCATAGATCTCGGTGACGGTCGCGACCGTCGAGCGCGGATTGCGGCTGGTGGTTTTCTGCTCGATGCTGATCGCAGGCGAAAGCCCGTCGATATGATCGACATCGGGCTTTTGCATCATTTCCAGAAACTGCCGCGCATAGGCCGACAGCGACTCGACATAACGCCGCTGGCCTTCGGCGTAGATCGTATCGAACGCGAGGCTCGATTTTCCCGAGCCCGACAGCCCAGTGATGACCGTCAGCGTGTCGCGCGGGATATCGACATCGACACCCTTCAAATTGTGCTCACGCGCGCCGCGCACCGAGATATGAGTCAGCATTCGGCGAACCGGTTCTTTGAAAAATAAATCAGCATGAGACCGTCTGTTTCAGCTTTGTTCGATTCTGGCAAGGGGGGAAGGAGATGGGAGAGCGCGTGATGGCGGTCACGTGCTGTCGGGGCAGCGAAGCCTATTTTTCGGCAGGACTTAAGGAGGCTTAATCATGCGCACCAGATCAGCAGCCATTTTGGCCAGCACAGCTTTTTTAACTTTCACGACAGCAGCCCGCGGTGCGGAGCCGAAGTCGGCAATCGAGCTTCAAATCGAACAACTCAAACTCGAGGCCGAGCTTCAAAAGCAGAAGAACGAAATCACCAAGCTTGAGGTCGAGCAAGTCAAGGCAATTGGCCTTCCGAACTTCGAAGGAAAGACCGAAACCGACGCGAATACTGGCAAGTTCGAGGCAACCGTGATGGCTGCCATCGCCATGGAGGCGGTAGCAGTGGAGATGGCGGCGGCGCTTTCGCTTCGGGCAGACAATCAAAAGATTCTGGTCCTCGCAGCAGAAGAGCCTTTTCAGTTCGGCTTCGCGTCCGGGCTGAAATTTGAGATGGATCGGGTTCGCGCAGATTTCGAAGCGAGTTGCGGCGACCCATGCCTGCCGAAAGAGAAGCGAGTTGGTCCGGAAGACTCTAGCGTCGCAGGAGCAGTCGCCATTGCCTCGAACATCGCGGGGCTGCTTCGCTCGGATGTCAAGCTGACTACGGTCACGATCGACAAGATCGATTCCAAATTTCTGGCGTCCTCGGTGGCTTCGAAAATGGGCGGCAAGGCAATCCTGAATTCTGGCAATCCGGGGTTCATCATTCGTCCTCCAGATGCAAAAAGGCTCATCGAATTATCCGACCGACCGAACTGGGAAAAAGCGGGAGTCGATGAACGATATTTCTGGCTCATTGAGGCATCGCGTTTGCTCGATGTTGAAGTAGCGCGGATTTCCAAACTCCCGAGTTCTACCGTGAATGCAAAACAACTGGCAAAGCTGAACGCTCTCGCCACACGATACAAGGAGTTCGGCGATCGGGTGGTCAAGGCCGACGCCACCGGCGCAACGCCACTGATAATCGCGATCAAAGACGATAAAGTGTCTAACCTTACAAAGTACGTCGCGCGTATTTTCGTGCGAGAGGCGGGGGGCAGCACAAAGGTCTCGAAAAACATCGGCACGTTCTTTGGCGTCGATCCGCTTCGTGTCACGGGCGGCCTGATTGCTTCCTATACCCTATTCGATCCTGCCGACGGCACATCGCCCCGCGCCGACGCCCCGAGCTTATGGGTTTGCACGTCGGGCTATCGGCGACTGCGCGCGATCAGGCCGTCAAGCATAGCGCCTGAGTGCACACCGGCTGTCCCGGCAAAACCGGAGACGCAAAATGGAGGGTGACTTCGGCAATCCGCAGGTGCCCGAAATGTCGCGCGAAGCGATGGCGGCGCGGCTGCAAACCATGGGCTATTTCCTGCCGGGCGAAAACGTAAATCTGCCCTCCAGCGCATCCACGAACAATGCAAAGCTATCAACATCGGCTGAGCTGTCGGGCACAGCCGCAGCTCTGAAAAGGCTTCAGCGGTTCTACGGGCTTGAACAAACAGGTGCGCCTGATCGACCGACGCTTGCCATTCTCGAGATGCCCGGGTGCGGCAATCCCGATCCGATCGGTCCGGAAGAACTGGGTGCCGGTTCTGTCGGCTGGCCGATATCCGACCTGACCTATTCAATCGGACAAATGGGTGGAATTGTTCCGTTCGGTGTCATGCGCGGCATTATCGAAGCAGCGTGCAAGGTCTGGAGCGACGCAAGCGCGCTGACCTTTCGTGAAACCATGTCGCAGGGCCATCTCCGCTTTTCTTTCGGCGCGGACGAACATGGCGACGGTTTTCCGTTCGACGGAGAGCATATCGGCAATGGCGGGCTAGTGCTTGCACACGCATTTCGCCCTGATTTCCCAGACCCGAACCTTGCCGGAGAAGTGCATTTCGATTCCGATGAACGATGGTCTTCGGATACGATCTGTCCGCCTTCGCGCAAGGATTTGCTCACGGTCGCAATTCATGAAATCGGGCATGCGCTCGGGCTGCGACATGTCGGCGATACCGACTCGGTGATGTTTCGCGGATACCAGGGTGTCCGCCGAAAATTGGCGAGCACCGACCAAACCAGCATCAGGTCGCTATATCCTTAAGCGTCCGCAACAGTCCGGTCCCCCCGGCTGCAAAGGATCGCATCCAGCAGATATAGGGGACTGAGAAATAGGGGACTGTCGCTTATATCGATTTGGCCGATCGATCGGTGAGGGGATGCGGAAGGGGAGGCAGACTTGGCCTGCCGCCCCCTGACTTCGGGTTAGAATATGCCGCCTGCGGTCAGAAGCTCACCTTTACCGCCGCTGCGATCGTACGTCCGTTGATCGATCGTGCGCGGATGATGCCGTTGGCAGGGATCGATCCTTCTTCGGATTCGGTAAGGCCGACGACGTTGAACAGATTGTTCGCGTTAAGCGATACTTCGACCCGCTCGATCGGACGCACCGAAACAAAGGCGTTGATCTGGGTAAAGCTTGGCAGTGTGAGCTGATTGTCATCGCCGGCGAAGCTTTCGGTGGTCCCGATCGCGCTCGCGCCGACTGTGAACATGTCGGCCTCGTAGCTGGCCGAACCTTGATATACGAACTTGGCCTGGCGTCGCGGCGTGTTGCCAACGACGGCGGCGTTGCGGTTGTCACGGCTGATTTCGGCGTCGGTATATGTCGCGCCTGCGCGCAGCGAGAAGCCGCCGGTGCGGTATCCGCCTTCGAGTTCGACCCCGCTCGCCTTGTATGACCGGCTGAACGTCCGCTGCGTCGTCGCCTCGAAATTTTCTTCTTCGGTCTTGGCGTGGAACAGCGTGGCGAACAGGCTCAGGCCGTTGGCGGAATATTTCACCCCGCCTTCGAGCTGCTTGACGAAATCGACCGCGACGACAGGCGATTGCAACCGGCCCGTCGTGACACTCACATTGTCGTTGTTGAAAAGAATGCGGTCGGCATTGGCGCGACCGCCACGGCTGTAACGCGCAAAGATCGCCAGATCGTCCTGGATCTTGTAGTTCGCGCCGAACGAATATGATCGATAATCGAAATTATAGCGGACAGGCGCTGGCGAGCCGAGCGGCACCACGCTTGTCCGCGTTTCGGCATTCGAGATGCTGCCATTGCCGTTCACATCGGTCGGCACGACGCCAACCAGCGTGTTGCTGAGATCGGCACCGAACGTGCGTCCGCGCGCACGGACCTGATCCGAACGGACGCTGGCATCGAGCGTGACGGCATCGAATGTCAGCGTTGCCGATGCAAATGGAGCCAGTGTCTTGTAGCGAAGATCGTAGATACGGCGACAGCAATTGCCGAAGAAGGCCGCGCCATAGCCCACCGTACCGCCGTCGGTCAGCGGGGTTGCGCCGTTGAATGCGTCGATCAAGCGGGCATTGCCGCCACCTGCGACTTCGAACAGATGCGATGTCCAAAGCCATTCGGTTTCGATATCCTGCCGCGACATATAAAGCCCGCCGGTCAGATCGAGCGTTCCGCCGCCTATGTTCCCGCTGTAATTGATGCGGAAATCGCTCGTCATATTGTCGAGGCTCTTGAGCCGGGTGTTGAACAGCACGATCCGTGACACCAGCGCGCTGCCGGGAACAGTTGTGCCGGCCCCTGCGCCATTGGCATAGGCGAGCCGCGTTGCCGCCAACGTTCCATTGCCGAGCACGTCGGCTGCAACATTGGCTGCGGTGTCGACCGACGCGGGGAAGGGCGAGATAAATCCGCCCGAAATGTCCGAATAGCGGAACCGGCTGACGATGGTGATGCTGTCGTTCAGATCGCGGCTCGATTCCAGACCGATCGATTTGACCAGCGGGCGCATGCCATCTTCGATATCAAACGTCTGTGCGGTGTTGCGCGCATTGAGCGTCGTTGCGCGGCGGAAATTCTTCGAATGCAAACTGTCTTCGTTGATATCGAAACCGGGCACGTTCGAGAAATTGGGATTGCGGTTGGTGCCCGTCACGCGAACAGGGTTGGGCAGATAGGCCACCGCGCGATCATCGAGATATTTGCCCGACAGACGGATATAGCCCTTGTCGAACTTTTTGGTGATGTTGGCCTTGATCTGGCCGCCCTTGAGGCCGTCATAGCCGACATCGCGCGGGCCGGTGCCCTGGCGATAAAATCCGCCGACGTGGAAAAACAGGTCTTCGGAAATCTGACCGCCATAATCGGCGTCGATGCGATATTCCTTATAGTCGATCCCCGCCGACAGCTGGACTGCGCCGCCTTCCTGTTCGCCGGTTTTCGAAATGAAGTTGACCACCCCGCCGGGCGAATTCGATGCAAATGTCGATGCCGAGCCGCCGCGCACCGATTCTATGCGCGCAATGTTAAAATCGGCGCGGAGGAAAATATCGGCGTTGCCGAAAGTGATATCGCCATATTCGAGGATCGGCAGGCCATCTTCTTGCAGCTGCAGGAATTTGGCACCCCCCGATGCCACAGGAAGCCCGCGGACCGCGATATTGGCATTGCCTTCGCCGCCCGAGCTTTCCGAGCGGATCCCCGGGATATTGCGCAGGATTTCGGCCGCCGAACGCGGTGCTGCTTCTGCGATGAGTTCTTCCGACAAGGTGCTGACCGAAACCGAGGTATCGAGCCGATTCGATCCGCGCGCGACCGCGGTAACGATGATGTCCTCGCTGTCAGTTGCGGCAGTGTCTGCCTCTTGCGCAACAGTCACCACCGGCCAGCATGCCATGGTGGCGATGACGGCAACAGACGCGCATGTCGTGAACTTGAAAGCCTTCATCGATCCCTCCCGGTATCAGCCCTTTTGCGAATCAGGACTTTGTCACGCTCACAATCATCTTTTACGCAAACGATTGCAACAGTTTTTGCAAACGATTGCTCGCGACGTTGCCTCATCCTGT
>JANPIQ010000167.1:0-3702 GCA_031425075.1 Sphingomonadales bacterium | reverse complement strand
GGGGACATTGCGCAATATCGCTTCGACAAGCTGGCCGAGTGTCTCGCGCTGGCTGAAATCCTGCCCGTAGCTGCTGAGGTCGATCCCGGTCAGCACCACTTCTTGCTGTCCGCGATCGACCGCGGCCTTTGCCGCGTCTATAATGGCAGCCGTTCCCATCGAACGAGACGCGCCGCGCGCAAGCGTGGTAATGCAGAAGGTGCAATCATGATCGCATCCATTCTGGACTTCGATGAACGCGCGCGCATGGTTCGTGCCCGATACCGATGGTGTGGCGCGAAGCGGCTTGTCCCAGATTTCGGTGATTTCGTGCATCGCGACAAGCGACGCGCTGGCTCGCGCACAGCCGGTCAGTGCGATGCGGGCATTGGGCCGCAACCGCCTTGCCCGCCGTATCGCTTGCCGCGCCTGGCGTTCGGCCTCGGCAGTAACGGCGCAGCTGTTGATGACGATCAGGTCAGTTTGTTCCGCCAAATCGCGTGCGAGCGTTTCGCCTTCGGCCATGTTGAGGCGGCATCCGAAATTGAGGACTTCGACGCTCATCCGAACGCCGACCAGTCGGTTTCGCCGGTGAAGACGTGGGTGGCAGGGCCGCGCATCGTGATCGCGCCGCCGGTCCATTCGATCACGAGATCGCCGCCGGGAAGCGACACCGTGACGGGGCCTGCCGCGCGCCGCGACCGGAGCGCCGCGACCGCCGTGGCGCAAGCGCCTGTCCCGCATGCCAGCGTCAGCCCGACGCCGCGTTCCCACACGCGCAGACGGATCGAGGATGGCCCTGTGATCGTCGCGACATTGACGTTGATGCGGTCGGGAAACAGCGGGTCATGTTCGATCTGCGGTCCGAGCCGTTCGAGATCGACTGCGTCGCAATCGCGCACAAAGAATATGACATGCGGGTTGCCGACATTGACCCCCATCGGCCTGTCGAGCTCGTCCCATCCGACGGGCATGTCTGCGGTGTCCATCGCCATCGCCAGCGGGATGGCGTCCCAGTCGAAGCGCGGCGGGGCGTAGGTGATACTGGCATGATCGGACGCCGGATCGGTGTCGAACACGCCTCCGCGGGTTTCGATCCGCGCGGGCTTGCCAAGAAGGATTGCCACGCAGCGTGCGGCGTTCCCGCAGGCTTCAACCTCGCTGCCATCGGCGTTGAAGATCCGCATCGTTGCATCGGCGGCCTTGGAGGGTTCGAGCAGGATGAGCTGATCGCAGCCAATTCCTGTCCGGCGGTTGGCAATCGCGGCGGCACGCGCGATGGTCATCTCGACCGGCGCTTCACGCGCATCGATGACGACAAAATCATTGCCCAGCCCATGCATTTTGTGAAACCGCGCCTGCATCGGCGCGGCCTTACCGGGTCAGCTCGGGGTTAGCCAGTCTTGCGCAGCGGATCGCCCATGCCGGGCATCGGGATGATTTCAGCGCTTTCTCTCGGCTCGGTGCGGAGCGACGGGAGGAGATTGCGTTCGGCAAGCAGCGTGCGCGTTTGCGCGATCGAGGCCGGACGACCGAAGTGCCAGCCCTGGCCCTTGTGGCACCCCAGCTGGCGCAGCCGTTCTTCGATGGCGGCATCCTCGATGCCTTCTGCGGTGACGGGGAGGCCAAGGCTGTCGCCAAGTCGCGTGATCGCGTTGACGATCGCTGCGCTTTCGGCATTCTCGGTGATCGAGGTGACAAAGCTCTTGTCGATCTTGATCCTGTCGAACGGCAGCGCGCGCAGATGCGCAAGCGATGAATAGCCTGTTCCGAAATCGTCGAGCGCGAGCCGGATGCCCTGGTTCTTGAGGCTGCCGACGATCGACTGCGCCAGCGCGAGGTTTTCGAACAACGATGTTTCGGTGATCTCGACTTCGAGCCGGGTTGCGGGAAAGCCGGTTTCGACAAGCAGCTTGACCAGCTTTTGCGCAAGCCAGGGGTCTTTGAGCTGCGTCGGCGAAATATTGACCGAAATCAGCAGCGACGGGTCCCATGTCTTGGCCTCGAGGAACGCCTGCCGCATGACCGACATCGACAAATCGGCAATCAGTCCGGTTTCTTCGGCCACCGGAATGAAATGGTCAGGCGCAACCAACCCCCGCGTCGGGTGATCCCAGCGCGCCAGCACTTCGAACCCCCCCAGACGGCCGGTGGTCAGATCAATCTGCTGTTCGAAATAGGGCACGAATTCGCCGCGCGGAATGCCGGCGCGCAGCCCCGATTCAGTATCGTTGCGCACCTGAAGCTCTCGCTCCATCGAGGTATCGAACCAGGCAAACCGGTTGCGCCCCTGGTGTTTGGCGGCATACATTGCGATGTCGGCGCGCCGCATCAGTGCATCGATCGTGTCGCAATCGGCTGCGCTGTGCGCGATCCCCAATGAGACCGAGATATGGATGAAGGTGCCATCCGCATCGAACGGCTGTGCCAGCCGTGCGATAATCGCTTCGGCAACGCGATCGACGCTGTCCTTTGTGCCGATGTCGAACGGGAAGGCGCAGGCAAATTCATCGCCGCCAAGTCGTGCGGCCAGCGCGTTGGGCGGCATCAGCCGGGCAATTTCGGCAGCGACGGCGCGCAACAGTGCATCGCCTGCAGCATGGCCATGAACGTCGTTCACATTCTTGAAATGATCGAGATCGAGCATCAGCATGGCCAGCGCTTTTTCGCGCTTGATGGTCTTGCCAAGCAGATCGGCACCCTGTTCGGAAAGCGCGCGGCGATTGTGAAACCCGGTCAGTGGATCGCGCAGCGCCAGTGTGCGCGCGCGTTCTTCGGCGGCCTTGCGTTCCTCGACCTCATGGGCAAGATCGCGGTAGCGCCGCCACCCGAACAGGATCAGCGCGATGTTGAGGATCAGCGTGATCGTCAGCGTTTGGTTCGCGCCCCCGCCTACGCCTGAGACCATATCGACAAACGATCCAAGCGCCGATGTGCCGGTGCCCACGAACATGATGATCGCGGCAACCACAACCGCGCCTGTGAAAATATCCTGTTGCGCGGCCCGCGAGGCTGATCGTGCACCCTCACCGGCGCGCTTGTTCGATGTCATCACGTAGTGGCCCCCATAGCCTAAACCGGGCTGTGCCGATAAGCGAGGAGGCGTGAAGAACAGGTTAAGCCTGTCTGCGCTTGACGAAACGACCGGGCGCGCATACTTGGCGTGACGTAAGAGCGCTGCGGCGCGAACTTTGCTGGCCGACGAGTTTTCGTCCGCCGGCTTTTTTCGCGTTTTACGTTTCGGCTGGCTGGAGCATGTGCATGTTCGAAAATCTGAGCGACAGGCTGAGCGGGGTCTTTGACCGGCTGCGCGGCCGCGGTGCGCTCAACGAAGCCGATGTGCGCGAAGCGATGCGCGAAGTGCGGATCGCGCTGCTCGAAGCCGATGTCGCGCTACAGGTGGTCCGCTCGTTCGTCGATAGCGTGACATCGAAAGCCGTCGGCCAGCAGGTGCTCAAATCGATCACCCCGGGCCAGCAGGTCGTCAAGATCGTCAACGACGCGCTGACCGAGATGCTCGGGTCCGAAGCGAGTGATCTGGAACTGGCAGTGACGCCGCCTGCGATCATCATGATGATCGGCCTTCAGGGTTCGGGCAAGACGACGACCACCGCCAAGATCGCCAAGCGGATCGTCGAGAAGGACCGCAAGAAGGTGCTGATGGCGTCGCTGGACGTCAACCGCCCGGCAGCACAGGAACAGCTTGCGGTTCTCGGCGCGCAG
>JANPIQ010000166.1:0-4880 GCA_031425075.1 Sphingomonadales bacterium | reverse complement strand
CCGCCGGTGCGCGCCTGTGTCGCGGTGCGCAGATATTGCACCCGTGCTGCGCCGACTGCCGCTGCCCCGTAATCAATCCGCGTCGCGGTTCCATAGGCATTGGCCATACGCACCGCCAGATCGAGCGAGCGCACCGCCGTGCCGCTTGTCAGCCCGTCATTGTTATTGCTGCCCGCATTGCGCACGAAGATCGTTTGCACCGGCGTGATGAGTGCCTTTCGCGCGGCGAGGCTGTAGTCTGTGGTGAAGGTCGAAGCTGTGCCACTGCCGCTGCGGGAAATTGCCGGTTGATACGGGCCGGTGAAGGTGAAGCCAGCGGGGGTGGCAACCAGCGCAACCGCGGCGGCGTAACGCTGCCGTCGGCGTCCGACGCCGAAACCGAAACCCAAGCTCATGCCAGTGCCACGATGTTGCTGGCCGTGGTGCCCGTCGCACGAACGAACAGAGCACGGACATCGAGCACGAAACCATTGGGAACGTTGACGAAAGTCACGTCTGCTGAAGCATCGACGCCGAACACGACCAGCGATCCGCCCGTGCCGATGTAAAGCGCTTTGGGTGTGACGGGAATCTCGTTGGTATCGTGCGGAGTTATGGCGAACGGGGCTCGCGATCCTGTATCAAGGCCATCGCTAAAGGTTCGAAACTGATCGATCGGCATGGTGAGATCCTGTCGGTTAGAGAAACATGATTCGAATGTTCGATCTATGTTCTCATCAACCTCTAGGAAATAGCCTGATTCCGGTTATTCGCGTTTTTGTCCTATAAACTGGGTCAGAAATCCCGCCCCCCATGCAAAATGCATGATCGCTGCGGCAACGCCAGCTAGCATGCGGCACCTGCCGCCGGCGCGAAACCCGATGACTGCACCTCCGCCCAGACACAGGAAGAGCCATGCCGCAAACGGCATGACAGTGATTATCGATATCGGTGCGAGCGTCGCAAAGGCTGCGGCGACAGGAACCGTTACGGGCAAAACCTGCCGTGCCTTTGGCCGGAGGCGATGAAGCCGGAGCGTGCGCGCGCGACCGCGGCCATAGGCAAAATACTGGCTCGATAACGTGCGCACGCTTCTTCGCGGGTGATAGTCGAGCGCAAGCGAAGGCTCGAGCCAGATCCTGCCGCCAGCCTTCCCCAATCGGTAATCGAGTTCTGCGTCTTCATTGTGCGACATGTCGGCGCGATAGCCCCCAACCGCCCGAAACAGGTCGATCGCCATTAACGCATGATGACCATGATCGACCCACTCTCCGCTGCCGACGTGGCGATGTGCCGATCCGCCCGTGCCAAGTCGCGAATTTTGCGCTGTTGCCGCTGCCAGCTGAAAGCAATTTCCACCTACGCTGACCATCGGCACCACCACCGAAGTTGCCGACTTCTCCTGCGCTACGGCCACTAAACGCGATACGTAATCGGGCGGATAGCCGCAGTGCGCATCAATCCGCACCAGCCAGTCGTGGCCCTCGCCAAACGCTTCGACGGCCCGATTGATGCCGGCCGATTGCAGCTGCTGCACATTGTCGAGAAGGCGGATATTCGGATTGATCTGTGCCCGTTGCAGGACGATTTCGCGGCTTCGATCGGTGCTTTGTCCATCGGCGACCACGATCAGCCGATCGGGATTTTCGCCTGACAATCGATCGAGCAAAGCCGGAAGCATCGCTTCCTCGTTCACGCACGGGATGACAATGAGGATCCGCATGAGATTAAGACGCGCGGCCCACAACCGCAGCCAGCAAGTCACGACAATCGTCGATACCTGCAACAACCGATGTGCGTGGGATTTCGGCAATCGCATCGCGCATCTTGGCATAGCTGTGCACCGTGAGTGCCCCGATCAACGCATGCAGTTCGTCAATAACCGTGTCCGATCGCACCAAAACTCCTGCATTGTGTCGAGCCAGCCATCTGCCGGTTTCCACCGCAGTTAACGCAATTGGAACGCATTCGTTCGCCGAAGCTTCATAAATACGGTTAGGGAGCAGCCAGCTTGAATTGAGCCCCTGTTCGAACCAGTCGATCGACCATGCAAAATGGCACATGCTGTAGAGACGCGGCAGATCGTCAGCCGCATATGCGCCCATGTATCGGCAATGCGGGGATGCAGCGACGGCTGCCTCAAAATCGGTGAACACCGCCGCGCTCGGTTTGCCAGCGATCAAAATCCGGACCTTGCCTTTGGCGCGTGACGCCAGTTCGGTCAGTGTGCGAAGGGTCTTTTCGCACCTGAGCATCCCGAACCAGCCAATGGTCCAGGGCGGGCCCGGGGGCGGAGCGATCGGCATTGGAAGGGGAGTGGCAGCAAAAACCTTGTTTTCAACCAGCAACGTTTCGGTGCGCGATGTCAGCAGCGCCTCGAAATGGTTGATGAGGAAAGCCGGGGACGACACGATCAACAGATCGACGTCACGCAACAGTCGCGCCTCGATCGCCTGGATCGCGCGATGCTGCAAAGAACTTCCGGTAAGCGTCCGGTGAATGTCGAGGCATTCATAGATCAGACGCTGCCCCGATCTGGCCCGCGCGCCGAGCGCAAGCGCCTCCAGATTGCGGCCAATGATAACATCGGCATTTTTCGTAATGGCTTTGATGGCCAGCGGATTGGCAAGATGCGTCATGACTGACCGCAACCGCTGCCCGAGTTTGGCATCCGCAGTCTGCCCGAGCGATTGACATGCCACACCTGCAATTTGGGAAGGCGGCGACGCGGAACGATGAAAACCCGCAAGCTGAACGTCCGCACCGGCCGCGACGAGCATGGAAACACGACGGGCCACGGCAGCATCGTCGAGATCATGAACAAAATAGGCAATGCGTGTCACGTGAAGTTCGTTGCCCCGACGGCGTTGCTGTAGCAAGAGGTAGCGAACCTGTTAGTGACAAGAGGTTACCATGTCGTATCGTCGAGTGACTGTCGGGCCCGATCTGCGAGGCCAG
Organism: Sphingomonadales bacterium; assembly: GCA_031425075.1. Taxonomy (GTDB): domain Bacteria; phylum Pseudomonadota; class Alphaproteobacteria; order Sphingomonadales; family Sphingomonadaceae; genus Aquisediminimonas. The sequence continues at coordinate 1,943 of JANPIQ010000166.1, read as the reverse complement.
GGCCGCATCGGTCGCGGCACCGGCCTGCCTCAACGATCGCGTCTGCGCAATATCGGTCCGAACTCTGCATCAAGCGCAGGAACATGGCTTGCTGTGGTTGCGGTTCTTGCACTGGCATTCACGGCACTCATTGGGACGTTTGCGGCACTTGCCTTCATTGTCGCAGCGCTCTTGCTGATCGCCGTCGAACCGGCGCAGGCCAGCCGCGCGCTTTTGCGGTTTTTGCCTTTGTTGCTGATCGCCCTCCTTGCGATGGCCTCGACAATGTGGTCCGATTCGCCTCCCCGAACGCTTCGCGCCGCAATCCAGTTGCTGCTGACGATGGCCGCTGCCGTCCTTGTGGCGCAACGGCTCGATGACAAGAAGCTGATTGCGATCCTGTTTGCCGGATTCACCGCCATCTGCCTGTTGGCCGTGCCTTATATCCCCTCGGCGATTGCAAGAGGCATTCCGCTGTTCGAACCGTTTTCCAGCAAGAACATGCTGGGGTTCGCGGCACATCTGATGTTTGCTCTCGGGCTGGCCATTCTGTTCGATCGGCAACAATTCGGGTTGGTCAGGGCGGTTACGATTCTGGCGCTGCCATTCTCGTTATTACTGGTTTTCCTGTCTCGCTCTGCCGGGGCGCTGGTTTCGGTGGCGATCACGCTTATCATCTTCCTGCCTCTCCTTGCGCTGCAACGGCTTCAACTGCGCTGGCGGATCGGCGTGACCATGCTGCTAGTTGCACTGCTTGGCGTTGCGTTGACCGTACAACCGCAGATCGAGGCCTTCATCACGACAATCAGGGGCGACGTGCTCAACAAGGACGCAACCCTGACAGGCCGAACGTATCTTTGGGAATTTGCTGGACGTGTGGCCGATGAACGCCCGTTGCTGGGACACGGATATAGCGCCTTCTGGCGCCAGGGAAATATCGATGCCGAAGGGTTGTGGCGATGGGGCGGGATTGCGTCGCGAACGGGCTTTAATTTTCACAACATGTTTGTCGAAATGCGCGTCGATCTTGGACTCGTCGGAGCGGTTCTGCTGATAGCAACATGCCTGGTGATTGGCCTTGCAAGCGTGGTCAAATTTTTGCGGCAGCCAAGCGTTCCGATTGCCTTTTTTCTCGGGCTGCTGGCGGTTTTTTACGCACGAAGCTTTGGAGAAAGCGTGTTGATTGCGCCATTTGGGATCACGACCGCATTGTGGATCGCCGCCGGTGTTTATGCGTTGAAATCTGCAGGCCAGGTCATTGCCGACACTGCAGTTCAAGCGCCGCGGGGCAGGGATGTGCAACCCAATACGGCGCGAAAAGCACCGTCACGCTCACTCTGACACGTCAAGATATTACCACGCTCCTTGCAGTTCGCTGTTGTGAAACCATGTGCTGCTGATCGCTAAGCGCTTTTGTCGACACCATATTTCCGCATCTTCTCGATCAGTGTCGTTCGCTTGAGCGTCAGCAATCGCGCGGCTTCCGATATCACGCCGTTTGCAAGGTCGAGCGCCATCTGGATCCGCTCGAGTTCCATCGTTTCGAGCATGTCTTTGAGATTGATCGGAACCTTATGTGCAGGCGCGGTCGTGAGTGGGTCGGCGTGGAATGGCGGCACGATCCGATAGTCTTCTGGTCCGGGACTAACGGCGTGGGTTTGTTGGCAGAGACCTGCGTTGGGCGTTTCACATCGTGTTCCCAGTAGAACACCGATAGTTCGGGAATCGATCGTTTCCCCGCCGTGCAGAACGCCGGCGCGTTCGACCAGATTGCGAAGCTCGCGGACATTGCCGGGCCAGCTGTGGCGCTTCAAAGCCTCGAGCGCCGACCGGTCGAAGCGTACGACCACGCCGGGCAATTTGCCGCGTTGCATATGGGCGATCAGCAACGGCAGGTCTTCAATGCGCTCGGCAAGTGAGGGGACAATGATCGGCACAACACCAAGCCGGAAATACAGGTCCTC